>CAYWND010000038.1:0-11852 GCA_964459085.1 uncultured Oceanibium sp.
CCTGCAACCTGCCCCTTAGGAGGGGGCTGCTCTATCCAGTTGAGCCACGGGGCCGTCATCGCAACCCATACAGCCCCGTGCCGGGCAATGAAAGTGTTCTCAGCCGCCCGAACCCGCCAGAACAACCGGCACCGTGCGCAGCAGAATCGCCAGATCCTGCCTGAACCCGGCTGTTTCGGCATAGTGCCGATCCCATTCGGCACGTTGGGCAAAGGTCAGTCGATTGCGTCCCTTGACCTGCCACAGTCCGGTGATGCCCGGCGCCATGCCCAGGTACCCGGCACGGCACAGGGGATCATACAGATCCAACTCGGTGCTGGTGATCGGCCGCGGGCCAACCAGGGACATCTCGCCCCTCAGAACGTTCACCAACTGGGGAAGCTCGTCCAAGCTGGTCTTGCGCAGGAACCGCCCCATCCGCGTGACCCTGGGATCATCGGACAGCTTTCGCGTTTCCAGCCACTCGCGCGCCGCATCAGGGTTTGCCCGAAGATGGTCGCGCAGCACCTCGTCGGCATTGGGTACCATGGTTCGGATCTTCCAGCAGCGGAACGCAAGACCATTGCGCCCGACGCGTGTATGGCCAAACAGTACCGGACCGTCCTTTCTGGTCATCAGTATGGGCACTGCCAGAATCAATATCGCGAGCGGCAAAAGCATCGCGGCCGCGACGACATCCAATCCCCGTTTTATTATGCGCATGTAGATCCGGTTCAGGCCAAGTCCCGACCGATCCCTATGGGTGTGTTGTGGCAGGTTTGCTGTGTAGGTCTTGGGGACAATCACAGCAGTCGACGAATGGGACGTCAGATCTTCACTCAGCATGGCCAAAGCATAAATATTTCATACGATATGTATAAAAATCACCATAATTATGAATAAATCTATAAATTAATATTCATTAATTACGCTTTATTTTGTTTACCAAATATTTACCAAGGTAGCCTCTGTTTGTTGCGTTGAGTCTCTGCTGCCTGACCCGCCAGGCGAACCAGGATGCACCGTGATGACCACGCACACCCCTTTCCCGTCGACCGTACAATCCCCACCAGCGTTCGAGGCTGGCGGCTTGAGGCTGGATTTGATGGTGTTGTGGCGCGGCCGGTGGCTGATAGTGTTGTGTATCCTGTGCACGACCTTGTTGGCGGCAGCCTATGCCTATCGGTTGGCAACCCCGATCTACCGCAGCCACGTCACCCTGATGCTCGAGCCACAGGAAACCCAGGTTATCGATGTCGGCGTGGTGCTACCTGGACTTGGGCGGGACGAGCAGATCCTCAACACGCAAGTCGAGGTGCTGAAATCACGATCGATCGTGGGGACGGTGGTCGATCAACTGAACCTGACCGAGGACAAGGAGTTCAATCCCTTGCTGCGCCCCGAGCCACGATTTCAGCCGCGCAAGATGGCCCGCGCCTATCTCGAGGCCAGGGGGCTGGTGTCAACGCGACCCGAGCCGTCTTCGCATCCCGACGCAGTTCGCGACGCGGTCGTCTCGCGGTTGATCCGTCGGCTGGTGATCTCGAACCATCCGGATAGCCTGCTATTCTCGGTCTCGATCGGCACAACGGACGCGCAAAAGACCGCGCGCATCGTGAACACGCTTGCCGAAACCTATATCGAACGGCAGATCACAATGAAGTCCGAGGCAACCAGCCTGGCAACCGGCTGGCTGGCCGGGAAGGTCGCGGAACTGAAGCAGACGCTGGAACAGGCCGAGGCCGATGCCCGCATGGCGCGGGACCAGAACCCGGATATAACCGATGCCCGGCTGGCCGAGGACAAGCGGACCCTGGCCGCGTTGCAGACACGGATCGAAACCGGGGATCCGGACGGTGTGCTGGGCTTGCAGTCCAAGCTGCTGACAGACCGGATCGAGGGTATGACGGCGCAGATGATCGCGTTCCAGCAGCTTGACCGAGATGCCGCCGCGACACGGCTGATCTATGAGAACTTCCTCGGGCGCTTGAAGGAAACCGCTGCGCAGGCAGGAACCCAACTTGCAGATGCGCGGATCCTGTCACGGGCGGTCGTGCCCAGCTATCCCGCGTCGCCCAAGACCTATCTGATCCTGGTGCTCGGGGCGATCCTTGGGGCCGGGGCCGGGGCGCTTGGGGTCCTGGCGCGCGCCCATCTACGCGCAACATTCCGATCGGTCGAGGCCCTGGAACAGGCGACAGGCCTGCCCGTGCTGGCCGCTGTTCCCGAACTGGCCGATCGAACCCGCGAACCTCTGAACGTGCTGACAGGTAAGCCAAACTCGCCGCTGTCCGAGGCCGTCCGTGATATGCGCAGTGGGCTGCTTTTGTCCAACCTCGACGACCCGCCACGCATTGTCGCCGTGACATCGGCGGTGCCGGACGAGGGGAAAACCACCCACGCGCTGCTGCTGGCGCAAAACCTGGCGAACTGGGGCCGCAAGGTTCTGGTGATCGAGGCCGACATCCGGGGGCGGTCGTTCGGACGGCACTTCGTCGTTGGCAACCGGCGCGGGATCATTTCGGTCCTGGCTGGCCTGTCAACGTTGCGCGATACCGTCTTCCGCCCGGACGGCCTGGATATTGATGTGCTTGTGGGCGAAAAAACCCCTGCCAGCGCATCCGACGTCCTCTCGACCGCCCGGTTTCGCGACTTTCTGGCCCGTGCGCGCGAAACCTATGATCACGTCATCATAGACACGCCGCCGTTGCTTGCGGTGGCCGACGCGCGCATCATAGCGGGGTATTCGGATGCCACGGTGATGGTCGTCAGATGGCGCCGGACCAGGAACGCGCATCTGCGCCGTGCCATCTCGGAGCTTAGGATCAAGAACGTCCGCCTTGCCGGGCTGGTCCTGACACGCATCAACGCGCGCAAACTGAAACGCTATGGCAAATCGGGGGCGTACGCCTCTCCGGCCTCGTTGCGGACCCGTCTGTGACAGCCGGCCAACTGGGCGGCATCGCCGCAAGGGTATTGCAGTCGCAGGCTGTCCGGGCCTCTCTTCTCACGTCTTTCGCGCAGGCAGCGTCAGCCGCGCTTGGCCTCATCTCGTTGCTACTGTTGTCCAGACTTGTCAGCCCTGCACTGCTGGGACAAACGATGACCGCGATCGCGCTGGTTTCCTTGCTCTCAATCGCGGCCAGCATGAATGTCGAGGCGGGTGCAATCCGGTTTCTCTCGACCCCGGACCGCAGCGCACAGCGGCGACACATCACCTGGTCCCGAAAATTGATACTTGGGGCGTCTTTCCCGCTTGGCGGTATCGCGGCCTTTTGGGGCCTTGGGTACGGCGGAGGCACCCCGGGTGCGGTCGCTGCCATGGCAATCCTGGTTCCCCTTGTCGCTGCTGTCCGCATGACCGCACGTCACGGTAGCGTGCTGGGGCATCCGGTGACGACGTTTTTGCCACGGCTGTTCGCGCGGCCAGTCGCATTTCTTGCGGTGTCGGCCGCGATCCTATGGGCGGGCCTGACCCCGGACATGGCACATATCCTGTTAGGCTGGGCCGCAGTTCTTGGCGTTGCGCTGACTTGGCAACTGGTTTCCCTGCCGCTTCCCGCCGAGGATGGTGCAAAAGGCCCGGAACAACCGTCGCTGTGGCTTGGGCACGGGATGAAACTGATCCCCAGTCTTCTGATCCTCGAATACCTGCGCGAGTTCGTTACCCTTTCGGCGGCGGTAGGCCTGCCCCCGGGCGACATCGCGGCAATGGGCATCGCCTTTAGCCTTGCGACCATCCCGGGGTTCCTGATCGGTGGTGTCGAAATCGGACATGCCAGCGCGCTGTCAACGGCATGGCAAAGCGGCCGCATTGCCACAGCGCGGGTCCTGAGGCGGATTGCGCTGCTAAGGCTCGGCGCGGGCGTGGTCGGCGTTTGTCTTCTGGGTCTTGTTCAGGGACCGTTGCTGGCCTGGATCGGGCCGGGTTACCACGGCGTGTCGGCACTGCTGATGCCCGCAGCGGCGATACAACTTGTGCGATGTCTGGTCGGCAATCCGGTTCAACTGCTGTCGTTGACGGGCCACCCGGGTCTGGTGATGCGACAGATGATCTGGGGGCTGCCGTTACTGGCGTTTGGAATTGCCGTTGCCGCACTTACCGGACGGCCGGATCTGTGTATGTGGGCCGCGGCCCTGGGTTATGGGGCGCTCTATCTGAGGCTGCGCGGGGCCGCTCTGCGGACAACCGGGTTGGAATGTTCCTGCCTTACGGTGTTGCCCCTGGCGCGAGTTCCGGGAACATCCCGCAGGCATGGCGGTACAACTGCCGATCCGCTGCGACAAGTCGTTCGAGGCGTTCTGCCTGCCCATCTGTCAGCCGGACCGCCGGACCAGAGCCCACGTTGAAACTGGGCATGGCCGGTCGTGGGCCGAACTGGCGCGCGAACTCGGACTGGAAGGCGGGCACGTTTTCCAGAAACCCGATGACCGAGAACATCTCCAGTCGCCCCAATGCCGTGTCCAGCGCACGCGCCAAATCTTTCGGGGGCACAACGTTTTGCCCGAACAGATACCGCAGACAGGCCTGCGCCATGGACTGCCCGACAGGCCCGTCCAACCAGGCATCCACATCGTCCGGGATAACCCCGGCCCGCACCGCCATCCGATAGTTTGACAGGGCCCTGTCTGCGGGGTCCCTCATCATCGTGACCAGACCGTATCCCGAGGCAAAATGCTCAAGGATCTTGTCGTCCAGAAAAAAGTGTCCATGGATCAGGCGGCTGCCCCAGGCCATGTGCACCAGCACCATTTGCTGCCGCAGGGCAAAGGTCAGGTGGCCATGTTCCAGATCTTCGTGGCACAGGACCGGATCGTCGCGCCCAAACGCGGTGATTGCTGCCGCACGTCGTGTCGAGATGGCATCGATCACCCCGATCCTCAGATGCAGCGGTACGGTCCCATAGAGGCCCGCCGCCAACGACGTGCCCCCGCATTTCGGCAGGTGCAGGAACGCACAGGGCCGGTTCAGGCCACTGCCCCGCATCGACTGCCAAGAGCGGCGGGAATAGACCAGCGCGCGCCGCTTGAACGTCGAGGGATCACGCAGCAACAGCATCGCAGCGGTTCCTTTCCGGTGCCGGGCTGCCGGTGTCCAGCATGCTCGATGTTTCGTCTTCCAGAATGCAGAAATCCGCCTCGGGGCGGGCAAGCAACTGCCGGCGCATGTCGCGCAACACGCCAGGCGGCAAGCCGCACACTCTGCGAGCAAGCTCGTCCGCATCCGCGCGGTCCAGTATAATCCCGCCTCCATCCGCGGCGATCCGATCAGCGGTTCTGGACCCCGAGATCGCGATCAGGGGACAGCCAAAATATCCCGCCTCGTAAAGGCGATTGGGCAACAACCAGTCGGTGTTTCCGCCGCGGTCCCACAACTCTTGCCCCCAGGCCAGATCCAGCCCGTCATAGGCGTCTGCCAGACCCTGCGGATAGGTATATCCCCCCTGATAGTGGACGTTCGAACGTTGCGCGATCCTTGCCGAGAAATCCGGCAGCATATGCTGGTGCACGACACCGCGCATGATGATTTCGATCTCAGATCCCATTCGATCCGCGACATCCAGCAGCAGCCCAAAGCTCTGCGGACAGCGCAGCGTGCCAACCCACCCCAGCCGAACCGGCCCCGGCGTGCGGTCGGGCACTGTCGCGCGCTGCGGGGGCGGGCCAGTCCACAGGATCCTGTTCTCCATCAGGAAAAAATCCGTCGCAGCCGGGGCCAAACGATGCAGATGCCGCGAAACGAACTCGGGCGAGCTGACCACTACGCGGTCGGCACGCGACAGTACAAATCGTTCAGCCTCGCGCGCCAGTCGGGACTTCAGGCTGCTGCCGCGCAGGACGGGATGCACATCCAGGCATTGATAGATCACCGTTGGCCGATGTCGCAGGAACATCCCGCAAAGAACCGCAAGTAGCGCCATATCCAGGTTGCGCGCGACCAGTATGTCCGGCCGGCCAAGCTGCCCCAGTTTGGCCAACGCCCTGATCGCGCCGACGGCCAAACCGAACAGACGCCGGGGTCCGGTGCCATTCGCGATCCTGCCCAACGGAATGTCCTGCCAGTCAGGCGATGTCCTGGGCATGTTCTCGCGATGAAACGAAAGGCTTCGGACCTGCGCGCCCGACGCCTGAATGGCGCGGATGGTCCTGACCTGGCTGGGCTCGTCCCGATCAAAGGCAAAGACTGCCACCAGGCCCGCCTTGTGCGGTCTTGGGACGGTCATACCGACCTCGCAGGGGACCAGGTCGCAGCACCACGCCCGCGCATCGCGCCGATGACCCCGGCTGTTGTAGAAAGAAATCCTGTGCCGATCCTGGTCACCGAAAGAACGGGCCGGACCTGCAACATGACCGCTGCGGCAAACACAAGCAGCCCAATAGCGACAACCAGATCCCAACCTGAAACCAGCGCCCCGGCCAGCATGCCTGCCGCCGCAACCGCAAGCCAGAGACCCGCAAACCAGCGGACCAGCTTGTGAGAGAGATATTTGAAGCGATCCAGCGCGCAAAGGCCTCGGACCCGCGTCCGGATGGCCCTGTGTGCATGCCAAGCACCGCATGCAATACGTTGCGTTCGGGCCGCAATCTCGGCATCCGGCACAGCAGGCTCGTATACCGTGATCTCGGGTGCCGAGATCACCCGCCAGCCCTGCAGCAACGGTTCCATGGATGGCCGGAAGTCATCGCTTTCGACGGCCGAGAACCGGGGGTAGAGCGACCGCCGCACAGCCCATAGCGCCCCGTCGCAGCCCATGGTCGAACCCGTCCGGGTTTCCTGCCGTTTCACAAACTCTTCCAGCGCCCAATAGACCCGCCCCACGACCGAAGGGGATCTACCGGCACTGGGCACGGACCGCGACCCAACAGCCCCCACTATTGGGTCGCGAAAATAGTCCATGAACGCAGCCAGCGCGCCCGGGTCGAACTGGACATTGGCATCCATCAGGATCGCAACCTCGGCTTCGGATAACGCGATCAGCTTCTGCATCCCGATCGCCTTTCCAACGGGGGTTTCACTACGAATCGTGCGGAGGAATGTCGCTGTCTCCAATACGGCCGGGGTGGCATCCTGGCTGGCATCGTCATGGACCAGAATTTGCAGGTCCGGCCACTGGGCCTTGATGTCTTCGAGCAGTTTCAGTGTCCTCGGCAACGCCTCGGCCTCGTTTCTGGCACACAACATCAGTGCGGCGCTGCGCGGGCGTGGACCGGTCTTGCGCACCGCCTCGGCCGTTGGCAGGGCCAACAAGACCAGCGGATAGATCACAAACGGATAGACCAGCAGCACAGCAGAGAGTGCGGCACTTGTCAGCAGGTACTCGGCACTAGACATGAAAACTCCCGAAATCGGATTCAGTGGTAAGGGCGCGTTAACCTTGACGTGGAAATTTTAATGAAAAGTTTCAGGAGTTCCCGAAATGCACGCCCGACACGATCCCTTTGTCATTCTCGCCATACCGACCTATCGCAGACCACACGGCCTTGGTCGTCTGCTGGAGGCGGTCAGCCGGCTGGATGTCCCGGCAGAATGTCGGTTCGCGGTCGCGGTCATCGACAACGCACCCTCCCCCGAGGTGCGCAAGATCGTCGAACAATCCAACCGCCGGTTCCCCTACGATTTGCGCTACATCTGGTTCCCCGCACGGGGCCTGTCCAAGGTCCGCAATCGTGCGCTGGACCATGCATTGGCGGCCGGGGCCACGCATCTTGGGTTCATCGATGATGACGAGGCGCCAGCACCGGGATGGTTGTGTCGGCATCTGGAAATGCAAAGGTCGCGACTGGCCGACGCCAGTGTGGGGGCCGTTCACGCGGTCTATGACACGCCCGCCCCGCATTGGTTGCGGCGGGGTGGCTTTCTGGAGATGCGACATACCGAAAACGGCGCGCGCGTCCCCCATGCAGCGACATCGAACGTCCTGTTTTCGCTGGACCCTGTCCGGGCCCACGGCCTGAGGTTCGACACCCGCTATGACTTTACCGGCGGCGAGGACACCGTCTTTTTCGACCGCTACATGGCCTTGGGGGGCGAGGTCGTCTTTGCCGCCCGCGCCATCGTTGAGGAGACCATTCCTGCGGCGCGCGCCAGTTTGGGCTGGCTGTGGCGACGATGGCGCCGGACAGGCCAGACCTCGGCCGAGCTGGTGCTGGCACGCGACCCCCGCGCACTGGAAAGGCTGCGCTGCGCCCTGGGCGGCGTTGCGCGGATCGGCGTCGGAGGCCTGATCGCCCTGATCTCGGCGCCCGCCGCGATAACGGGCAATCCAACCTGGGCACGCGGCGTGCGTATCGTCGCGCGTGGGGCAGGGTTTTTGGATACGGTCGCAGGCCAGCGCACGCTGGAATACGCGCACCCCGACCGCTAGCAAACTGCCACGCGCATGACTCACAACCCGGCCCTTGATGCGGTTCGCGGCATTGCGATTCTGATCGTTGTGCTGGGTCACGCCGCGAATGATGCAATGCTTCCGTCCTGGTTGGGACAGGGGTCGGGCCAGATGGGTGTGGCCCTGTTCTTCGGCCTCAGCGGCTATCTGATCTTTGCCCTCTATGGCACGCAGGCACCGTCGTCATCGGATCGAATGACTTATGTCGTGGCGCGCGCCGGACGTATCCTGCCACTTTATGGACTGGTGATAGCACTCTCGGCCGTGGCCGCGACGCTGGGATTCCAGCCCTATTATCCGGTCCTGGATCCCGGGTGGTTCTGGCCATCCGTGCTGATGGTTCAGGCCCCGCAAGAGCTGTGGTCGGTCCCGGTCGAGGTGCAGTTCTACGCCCTGTTCCTTGTCGCCTGGCCCCTGCTTGCCGCCGCCTCGACACGCACGCTGACGCTGACCGTCGCCGCGACTTTCGTACTGGCGGCGTTCTGGCGCGGAGCCATCCTCGAGGCGCAGGTTCTGCCCGCCTATCTGCCCTACTTCCTGATGGGCGGGATGATCAGCCGCCTGCCCAGGCCACAGACCTCCGTGCCGGGCCTGATCCTGCAAATGGCTGCCCTGGGCATTTTGATACTCAATCTGCCCGGGCTGCGGGGCGTCGAGCTTTGGGGCGGATTCTATCCCATGTTGTGGCTCGATCCAGGCCGGATCCTTGCGGTCTTTCTGGTGTTGTGGGTTGCCCATGCGCGGCCCGCCATACCGGTTCTGGCGGCCCCCTTGGTGGGACTGGGCAAGATCTCGTTTTGCCTGTACCTGGTCCACCGCCCTATTATGCGTGGGGCCGAGTCTATATTCGACGGCCTAAATCCTGGTGCCGTTTTTATGGTGTCGATTGGCGCCGCCATCGGCCTCTCGCTGATCTCGCTCAGGGCGTTTGAAAGACCGGCCGCCCGCGCCATTCGCCGACTGACCGCGCCAGGCCAGCGCCCAGCGCGGGAAGCAGAAAGATCGTGATCTCGTGTTGCCGATAGAGAGAGGACCCCAGCAGCGACAGCGTCAACAGAAGGCCCAGCAAGATCAGGGCTACGTACCTGTCCCCCGCCGCCGCACCAGCCCGGAAAACAGACATCACTGCACCCGCAACCAGAACACCCATAGCCAGCACTCCGGGAATGCCCATCACTACCGCTGTCTCAAGGATGAAATTGTGAAAGGACGCGACCGTGCTGCCGTAGAGCTCGGCGATCAACCGGACCTCCTGCTGCGATTGCGGCGCGGACCAATAGGCCATGTAACCGGTGCCAAGTATCGGCGCATCCTGGATCTTGCCCCAGGCGATCTGCCACAACATCGTCCTGCCGGTCAGGGTAGAGTTCTTTCCGAAATAGGCCAGTGCCTCGGCCGCAGGATTGATGTTCATCGCGACAACGACCGCCAGTCCTGCGGACGCGACGGTAAGACCAAAGATCAGGGCAACGGCCCGTGTACGCGATTGGCGCCAGATCGCGCCCGCCAAAACGGCGGCCGCTGCCGCAAGGCCCAGCATGATGCCCGTGGCCGACGCCGACAGCACCAGAAGACCGGCTGCCCCCGCCCCAAGCCCTATCCACCCCGCGCGCGCCAGCACCGGAATTGTGCCGACCACAAGATAGGTGCACAGCACCAGCAGCAGTGCGGCGCGCTGACCCAACGCGTTCTTGTTGGTGAACACGCCAAGGAAACCGCCTTCCCAACTGTGGGTCGGGGGCCAGACAGCAAGCAGGTTGATCGCCGACAAGGCCATAGCAACACCCAGCGCCAAGGCCACGATGCGGCACAGTGGCCGGAACCCGAACTGCCCCGAGGCGTAGGCCGCCAGCGCCAGCGTAAAACCCACCTGCAGGGCCGAAACCAGGCTGTGCTGGGGCGACATCGACCACGTGACCGAGATCAGCGCCACCGCGGGAAAGGGCAGCATCCACCAACACCGCGCAATATGATTCAAAAAGGCAGGCGCCGTCATCGCAAACCGAACCAGGAACCACGCATAGACCGGGGCTGCAAGTGCCGGACCGGCCTGCAGCCGCACCAGCGCCTCGGCCATCCAAAGTATGGCAAACCCCAGGGCCAGAGCGTCCAGCCGGCGCCACCTCTCAGCCTCGGCCGTCGCGCCCGTGTGCGATGTCATGAAGTGGCTAGGCACAAAGCTCTCCGCTTTTGGCCCACTCCCCGCACAACCATAGCCCAAACCGCGCCCGACCACAAATCAGGAGGTGCCGGATGCATCGTTATACGCTAGGGATCGGCGCCCAGAAATGCGCCTCGACCTGGGTGCATGACGTCCTGGCGGCGCATCCGCAGATCGCCGTCCCTAAGGTCAAGGAACTGGATTTCTTCAGTTATCATCATGACCGGGGGCACAGCTGGTACCGCGCTCAGTTCGGACCGGGCGACGTCCGGTTCGAGAACTCGCCATCCTATCTGCATGACCCCCGATCCCCGTCACGGGTTTCACGGTTCAATCCTGATGCCAGAATTGTCCTGTGCGTGCGCGATCCGGTGGCGCGCGCCTATTCCCATCATCTGCACGAGATCGCCAAGGGCCACATTCCCATCCGGCCGTTCACGGCGGCGCTGGCAGACAATCCAGACTATGTCGAGCAGGGGTTTTATGCGCGCCACCTTGGACGATGGCTGGATTACTTTCCATCCTCGGCCATTCTGTGCTTGCTGGCCGAAGAGATCGCGATCCAGCCACGGCAGCAGATTGCCAGATTGCAGGACCACCTTCGCCTGGACCCGCTGCCCGGCGGCACCATCGCATCGGATCGACGCAATGTGTCGGACAGACCACGCTCGGATCTTGTGCGACGGACGCTCAGAACCGGTGGGCGGTTAGCCCGTAGATTGGGCCGCGAGGAAACACTGGGGCGGGTCAAGGCCCTGCCGGGTGTCCGCCATATGCTGCGCTGGAACAGCATCGATCTGCGGCAAGAGGTGCCGGCGCTGACAAAGACCGAAACGGCAGCGCTGGGCGCCCTGTTTGCCGAAGACACGGCGGAACTCGCCAGGCTGCTGGGACGCGCGTCGTTGCCCTGGCAAAGCTGGCACGAACCGGCCAAGGCCCAAGGTGGCGACACCCTGCACCCCAAGGCCTCTACCAATAGCTGAGGGCGGTTCCGTTGCGGCGGTCAGGCCCTACTCTGCTGCCTGCTGCTGATATACTCGCACCGCCTCGACCGACGGGACAACAAGGCCCCGACCATTCCGCGAGATCAGATTGCGCCGCTTCATGCGCCCGATCTCGCGCGCCACCGCCTCGCGATTGGTAAAGACAAAGGCGGCAAGTTCGGCCTGTGTCGGCGGGTTCTGGATGTGCGCGCTGCCGTCTGTGTCCTGCGCGTTCTGGAACATACGCAGCAGCTCCAGCCGAATGCGGTCGTCGGCCTTCAACGCCGTGAACTCGCTGACCCGGCGGGTCAGTTCGCGCAGCTTCTCGACCAGGCGGGCCAT
>CAYWND010000039.1:0-11792 GCA_964459085.1 uncultured Oceanibium sp.
TCCATCGCGGCGTTTTCGGCGGGCATGCCAAAGGCGTCCCAGCCCATGGGATGCAGGATCGAATGACCGTTGGCCATTTTGTAGCGCGCGATCACGTCGCCCATCGTGTAGTTGCGCACATGCCCCATATGAATGCGCCCTGATGGGTAGGGAAACATCTCGAGCACATAATATTTCGGTTTGGCGGGATCACGACGGGCTGTGAACACGTCGCCGTCGTTCCAGACCTTCTGCCATTTCGGTTCCGCCGTGGCGGCGTTATATCGTGACATTGCTCTTCTGCCTTTCAGCGACCGGCGATCCGGCGCTGGTTGTCTGTTCCCCGGGGGTTACCGGTCACGCTGCCCGCCTAGCGGTCCTCGGCAATACGCAACTGCCGGGCGCGGGTCAGGATGGAGTCTTCGATCTGCTCTGCCACCTCGTCATTCACGGCGATCGACCGGCTGCCCGACCGGCGGAACATCGCAACCCTGAGCGAGCGCGCATCCAACGCGGGGCCGGTGACAAACACGGTCGCACGATAGGGCGTCGAGGTTCCGTTGACGCTGCCCCAATCTGTTGAAATTACGCCGGAAAACGGATCGACTGTCTCCAGGGGCAGAAACGACAGGATATCCAGCGAAGCTGCCCATAGGTGCTTGTTCACGTTGATCTGGCGGTCGGGATCGCCCCGGCCAAGAATGTCGAATATGCCGCCTTCTTGGGCGCGCACGAGTTCGCTCTCGCTATCGGCGCGATCCGCAACACGACTTTCTTCCAGCACTTCGCGCTGACGTTCTACCGACGAGCGATTGCCGGCCCCGGCGGCGGTTCCGCCGCCCGAGCCGATCGATCCCAAGCCGCTACCCTGGGAGCCAAAGCCGCACCCGAAGAGCACACCGCAGCAAGACACAAGAATCACCGCGCGCAAACCAACCGACATGACCAACCTCTTCCCGGGCAAATTCAGGGTCTGGCCAAGCTCTATCGGCTTGGGAATAGGGGGACAAGGCTTTTCCAGACGGGGCTATAGCAGGGCGGGGGCGGATTCTGTGACATGGATGCATCATTCGATGCCGACTGAGGACACGTTTCGGCCAATTTCTTGACCACGACAGCCGTTGGCGTCACTACCTACCGTACTCATCCGGGTGTGCCTGGATAGAGGTGCACCTTAAAAACTCACGAATTGAGGGAAAACGATGAAAAACGTTCTCTTCGCAACCACCGCACTGGTTGCCATGGGCGGTACGGCATTCGCCGGCGGCCACACTGGCATCACCTTCGGCGGTTCGGCTGAAATCGGTGTCTTCATGATCGACAGCGAGATCCCGCTGGGTTCGCCCGGCGCGCGTCGTGAAAACGACGGCGATCTCCGCCTCCACCATGACATGGACATGGATATCACCTTCTCCGGAACCACCGACAACGGCCTGACCTTCGGTGCCGATGTCGATCTGGACGAAATCTCGGGCGGTATCTCGAGCAACGCCGGCCCGCACACCGTGTTCTTGTCCGGCGCGTTCGGTACGCTGACCATCGGTGACACCGACGGCGCGTTCGACAAAGCCCTGACCGAGATTGCTGTTGGCTCGACCATCGCGGACGACCCCGAGCATGGCGGCTATAGCGGCAACAGCGGTCTTGACGGCCTGTATGACGGCCAGATCGCTCGTTACGACTATGCGTTCGGTGACCTGACCTTCTCGGTCTCGGTCGAGCTGGACGATGACGAAGGCGACGGCGTGATCGGTTCCGGTCTCGCGGCTTCTTCGGGTGGTGGCTCGAACGTTGCTGCTGACGGCGACCCGATCTTCGGTGTCGGTGTTGCATGGAGCGGCGACTTCGGCGGCACCACGCTGGGCGTTGGCATTGGTTATCAGACAGTTGACGTGGACGCTCTGCAGTTCCGCCCAGCTGCTGCTGACAACGCCGGCGGCGCTGCACAGACTGCTGGTGTTCCGACCGACGTTCCGTCGGCTGTCGGCACTCACGAGTTCGTTGGTGCCAGCGTCACCGCTGGCTTCGGCGCTCTGACCGCGATCGTCAACTTCACCACGTCCGACCGTCCGGTCGGCTTCGGTGACGATGATTACATCGGTGTCTCGCTCGAGTACGTCGCTGGTGACCTGACCGTCGGCGCCAACTGGGGTGAAAACGACAACTCGGTCTCCGGTGCCACTGACGGCTTTGGTGTGTTTGCGTCCTACGCTCTGGCGGACGGCGTCGCACTGGTCGCTGGTTACGGTTCGTCCGAAACTGCTGGTGGTATTGGCACCGACCGTGCTTCGGTTGGTCTGGGCCTGTCGTTCTGATCTGAACGAACCACAGACGACTATCTTAGAGCGGGCTTTCGGGCCCGCTCTTTTCTTTTGTGTGGTATCCCGAGTTTGAAAGCGGCGCCACGCCAGAGGCAGATTTCCAGAAAGCGCCTATTCTGTTTGGCGGACCTGCTAGGCGTACCCCTCGACCACCTCGCCCAGAAGATCATAGAGCGCGTCCCGATCGCCGGTCTCGAGCGCGGTCGTCAGTCTCTCCAAAGCGTCATTCAGCGTGGCTTCGGGCAGCATACCTTCGGTCGCACGAAGGATCTTTGGGTGCGGGGTCGAGATCATGTTGTCCCCAACCAGCAGTTCCTCGAAAAGCTTTTCCCCGGGGCGTAATCCAGTGGTGACGATCTCGATATCGCCATCTGGATTGGCGTCGTCCCGCACGGTCAGGCCGGACAGGTCGATCAGGGACCGTGCAAGATCCAGGATCTTGACCGGCTTTCCCATGTCCAGCACGAAAACCTCGCCGCCTTCGGCGAACGATCCAGCCAAGAGGACAAGCTGCGACGCTTCGGGGATGGTCATGAAATAGCGGGTGACGTCGCGATGGGTCAGCGTCACCGGCCCACCGGCCTGGATCTGGGACCGGAACAGGGGGATGACGGACCCGGACGATCCCAGGACATTGCCGAACCGGACCATTGCCAGGATCGTTCCCCCGCTACGGGTCTGGCGATCCTGCAGGATCAACTCGGCCAGCCGCTTGGTTGCCCCCATGACGTTTGTTGGGCGAACCGCTTTGTCCGTCGAAATCAGGATGAAACGTTCAACTCCGTGCGCGATGGCGGCGTCACATAGAATGCGGGTACCGAGGACGTTGTTGCGCGCGCCCTCAAGTGGATTGTGTTCGACCATCGGCACATGCTTGTAGGCGGCAGCGTGCAAGACGATCTCGACCTTTTCGCGTTCCAAGACCGCGTCTACCCGCCGCTTGTCGGTTACGGATCCCAGGCATGGGACAATTTCGATGTCATCACCCACGGCTTTCCGCAACTCCATCTCGACCGAATAGAGTGCGAACTCGCTTTGTTCGAACAGTACCATCTTGCGCGGCTTGGTCTGAACCAGTTGGCGGCAAAGCTCGGACCCGATCGACCCACCCGCGCCCGAGATCAGAATTGTCTTGGCCGTATAGGCCACCGAGACCTCGGCGCTTTGCAGATCGACGGTTGACCGGCCCAAAAGATCCGTGGGCGCAACGGGCCGGATCTGTTCCGACAGATCGCGACCATCCAGCAACTCGACAAACGATGGCAGGGTTTGAACCTCGAGCCCCTTGTCCTTGAGCTTCTCGGCGACCTCGCGCCGGTTGGCGGGCCTCAGCGACGGCATTGCCAGGATCACCTGCTGGACACCAAACCGTTGTTTTATGCGGTCCAACTGATCGGGCCGGAACACTTGCAGTCCCCCAACCTCGACCCGCCGAAGGGACGGGTTGTCGTCCAGAAATCCGACCGGTTTCAAATCGGCCGAGGCGCGCAGGGCGGCGGCCAGTTGCTGACCCGTGGCCCCCGCGCCATAGACCAGGACGTTTTTGCGGTTGCCCGACCGGGTGGTCAGTTGCTGCATCACCTCCAGCAGGATCAGGCGGCTGAAAACCGCGAGTGCCACAAAGACCGCGGCCCAGATGCCCGGGATCGATCGCGGCAGACCGAACCGGTAGTCCCAGTTCAACAGGTAACAGACGACCGCCATGATAAACGCGAATTGCAGGATGCGGATCAGCGCGCGTTGCTCAAATGTGCGCAGTACAATGCGCGGGATACCCATGAACCAGGACAGCGTCATCCCGATCAATGGCATCAGGATGAACATCCCGAACCCGACTTCGAAATACTGGCTGGGCCATGGATCGCCTAGCCGCAACTGAAGTGCGATCAACAACGAAATGAACATCGAAAACCCGTCCAGCGCGATCAGGATCATCGCCTTCTGCCCGCGGGTCATCGTGTCGTGGATCTGCTCCATCCGCCTGCACCTCGCCTTTTTTCAGATTATCCGATGAAAATTAGGGAAAAAATAGACCTTTCCGGGTTATCGGCCTCTGGTGCTCCTGTCGCAGTGCACAAATTCCCGCAACGGCGATGCCGGAACGGTTTTGACCATTACCCCCTGGCTTGCTAAAGGGCCGCTACCTGCCCGACCTCCTTAAAAAGGACAAGAGATGACCACCGCAAATCTGATGCCCATCAGAGAGCTTTTCGTATCCTACGACAGCGCCGACAAAATGAAGAAAGAGGCGGCCGAGCTGCCCTCGTGGGATCTGACGCAGCGCCAGATTTGCGACCTGGAGTTGCTGATGAATGGCGGGTTTTCGCCGCTGGACGGCTTCCTGACGCAGGCGGATTACACGCGCGTTGTGGACGAAATGCGGTTGTCGGACGGGTCGCTGTGGCCGATGCCGATCACCCTGGATGTCAGCCAGAACTTCGCCGATACGGTCGAGCCGGGCCAGGATATCGCACTGCGCGACCGCGAAGGTGTGATCCTGGCAATATTGTCGATCTCGGACAAATGGACCCCGGACAAGGCACACGAGGCCCAGCAGGTCTTCGGGTCCAACGATGACAAGCATCCGGCGGTCAACTACCTGCACAACGTTGCGGGTCCGGTCTATCTTGGTGGTCCGGTGACGGGCATCCAGCAGCCTGTGCACTATGACTATCGCGGGCTGAGAAACACGCCGAACGAGTTGCGCGCCTATTTCCGCAAGATGGGCTGGCGCCGGGTCGTGGCCTTTCAGACCCGCAATCCCTTGCACCGCGCGCACCCGGAACTGACGTCCCGCGCCGCACGCGCGGCGCAGGCGAACCTGCTGATCCACCCGGTTGTCGGCATGACCAAACCCGGTGATATCGACCATTTCACCAGGGTCCGCTGTTACGAGGCGGTTCTGGACAAATACCCCTCGGCCACCACCAGCCTCAGCCTGTTGAACCTGGCGATGCGGATGGCAGGCCCGCGCGAGGCGGTGTGGCACGGGATCATCAGAAAGAACCACGGCTGCACGCATATGATCGTCGGCCGCGATCATGCGGGCCCGGGCAAGAACAGCCGGGGCAAGGATTTCTATGGGCCCTACGATGCACAGGACCTGTTCCGCCAGCACCAGCAGGAGATTGGCATCGAGATGGTCGACTTCCGTCACATGGTCTATGTGCAGGAACGCGCCCAGTACGAACCCGCAGACGAGGTTGACGAGGGCATGACCGTGCTCAACATCTCGGGGACCGAGTTGCGCAGGCGACTGGCAGAGGGGCTGGATATCCCCGACTGGTTTTCGTTTCCCGAAGTGGTCGAGGAGTTGCGCCGCACCCGGCCCGCAAAGTCCAAGCAGGGCTTTACCGTGTTCTTTACCGGCCTCTCGGGCTCCGGCAAGTCGACGATTGCAAATGCGCTGATGGTCAAGCTGATGGAACTTGGCGGTCGCCCAGTGACCCTTCTTGACGGCGATATCGTGCGCAAGAATCTGAGTTCCGAGCTTGGTTTTTCCAAGGAACACAGGGATTTGAACATTCGCCGGATCGGGTATGTCGCGTCCGAGATCACCAAGAACGGTGGTATCGCGATTTGTGCGCCCATCGCGCCCTATTCCAAGACGCGGCGGGCGGTACGCGAAGAGATCGAAGCGTTTGGAACATTTGTCGAGGTTCATGTCTCGACAGCGCTTGAGGTCTGCGAAGCCCGTGACCGCAAAGGCCTTTATGCGCTGGCGCGGGCCGGGAAGATCAAAGTGTTTACCGGCATTTCGGACCCCTACGAAGCGCCTGAAAATGCGGAACTGGTGGTAGATACCGAGAATGTCGATGTCGATCACTGCGCCCATCAGGTTCTGCTGAAGCTAGAGCAGATCGGGCTGATCGCCGCCTGATCTGCAGCGGCCTTCGGCGGATTTGACTGGCAAGGCCACCCGTGCCGGTGCTACCCCTCGACTACACGATGTGATGTTGGGGGCAGCAGGGCCAAGATGCGTGGAATTCCGAGCGGAATGCCGGGACTGATCCTGCTGGGTCTGTTGGCCTTGCCGCCGCGCGCCCACGGACTGGAATTGTTCGGGATCACTCTGTTCGGGGGCGATGACGACACCGGTCAGGTCGAAGTGATTGACCCGCAGCCGTACGACGTCGCGTTCACCGTGGACAATGCCAGTGACGAGTTGACCGAGGCGCTGATCCGATCCTCGGCGCTGTGGACCGACCGACAGGACCCCGCGTCGGGGGCGGCCGGCCTGATCACCAAGGCACGAGGCGACTATCGCGCGCTGCTGGCCCAGCTCTATGCCAATGCCAGATATGGCGGTGCGATCAGCATCCGGATCAACGGGCAAGAGGCTGCGGACCTGTCCCTGACGACAGAGCTGGGCGATCTGGCAAAGGTCGAGATCCGGATCGATCCCGGACCGTCGTTTCTGTTTGGAGAGGTGGATATCCGGAACGCCCCGCCACTGCCGGTCAATCGCGACCCGTTCGACCTGACCGGGCGCGAACGTCTGACCACAGGCCGGCCTGCCAGCGCGGATATCCTGGCCGCATCGGCCGAGGAAATGGTCGATGGCTGGCGGCAGCGCGGCTATCCGGTTGCGCGGATCGCCGGAAACACCCTGGTCGCGGATCACGTGACCAACACGCTGGACGTTGCAATCGACGTGGATCCGGGGCGAAAGGCCGTGTTCGGGCCGGTTGCCGTCACCGGGGCGACCCAGGTGGACCCTGTGTTTATCCGCTATATCGCGGACATCCCCCCTGGCGTCACCTTCAGCCCGCCGATCCTGGAAGAGGCCCGCGACCGGGTTGTAGACCTTGGGGCGTTTCGGGGCGTGCGTATCCGCGAAGCCGAGAGCGTTGAGGGGGATGGCACCATCCCGGTTGAGATCGAGGTGGTGCCCCGCAAGCCCCGGCGCTTTGGGTTTGGCGCAACGCTGTCGTCACTGGAAGGGATCGGTCTGGAGGCATTCTGGCTGCATCGCAACCTGGCCGGCCGGGCACAGCGCCTGCGCTTTGACGGTGCGATCAGCGGGATTGGCACCGAGTCAGATGTACAGGATCTGGACTACCTTGTCGGGGCCTCGTATCGCGTGCCGGGCTTCGTTGGCCCAAGAACGCACCTGGAGCTGGCCACCAGTGCCGAGCAGAACGTCTTTGAAACCTATACCGAACAATCGGTCGGGGCGCGGGTGGGCCTGACCCGCAAGTTCGGCAAAGATCTGGACACCAGCGTCTTTGCGGATCTGACCTATTCTGAGATCGAAGATGACCTGGGCGATCGGTCGTTTCTGGTCTTTTCAGTCCCTCTGTCAGCCACGCTGGACCTGCGCGATGACGTGCTGGAACCCAAGACAGGGTTCTACCTGTCCGGCGAGCTTAAACCATTCTACAACATCGACAATTCGACCACCGGCCTTCGCGCGACCCTGGATGCCCGGACCTATATCGGCTTTGCCCGTAGGCGAGGCATCCTGGCACTGCGCGGGAAATTGGGATCGGTGCTGGGACCCGATCTTGACCAAGTATCTCCTGATGACCTGTTCTTTGCCGGTGGTGGCGGATCGGTCCGCGGCTATGGATATCGATCTGTTGGCGTCGAGACCCCCAGCGGCATCGTCGGGGGCAGATCCTCGATCGAGATGTCAGTCGAGGCGCGTTATCAGTTCCGGGATAACCTGGGGCTGGTCCTGTTCACCGATGGCGCGCTTGTTTCGGACAGCACGATACCTTCGGGGGAAACAGACCTTATCGCGGGTGCGGGTGCTGGGATCAGATACTATACCGGCATCGGACCCCTGCGGTTTGATATCGCGACCCCGCTGGTGGATCGGCCCGGCGATGCCTCGATCGCATTTTACGTCGGCATAGGTCAGGCGTTCTGATGCGGGCAGGTGCGGCATATCTATTGTGCGGGCTGTTCCTTGCAGTGTTTGCGACGCCTGGATGGTCGCAGGCCGTGGATGACCGCGACCGGGGCGATAACGGATTCATCGTCAACCTGATCGAAGACAGCCTGTCTTCCGAGAGCCGCAAGATCCGGCTGTCGGGCGTCTCCGGCCTTTTGTCCAGCGAAGCCAGCGTCGAGCGGATCACGTTCTCGGACACCGAAGGTATCTGGCTGCAGATCAACAACGCCGAAATCGTATGGAGCCGCAGCGCGCTGCTGCGTGGCGCGCTTGAGATCGAACGGCTGGCAGCCCAGACGATCACGATCCCCCGGGGGCCTATCGCCGAAGGCCCACAAGCCCCAAACCCCACACCTCGCGAGTTCGCGATCCCGGAACTGCCGGTTTCGGTCAATCTGGCCGAGCTGGACGTGGGCGAGATCTCGTTAGGCGAGGACCTGTTCGGTCTAGCCGCGCAAGTCGCGGTTCAGGGGTCGCTGGTGCTGGAAGACAGATCGCTGGATACGGATCTGAGCATCACGCGACTGGATGGCGCGGGCGGGTCGCTGTCCCTGACCGCGGCCTACAGCCAGGCCGATGATCGATTGGCCGTAGAGGTCACGCTGCAAGAACCCGGCGGGGGTGTCGTTGCGAACCTGCTGAACATCCCCGATCAGCCGCCACTACGGCTTCAGGCCGTGGCGCAAGGGTCAGCGCGGACAGCTGAGGCGGTGATCGATCTTTCGGTGGATGGCGAAGATCTGGTCGATGGCACTGTGACATTGGATGGTCAGGCCGAAGGTCAGGCGATTTCTGTCGATATTGCAGGCCGCATCGCACCGTTGTTTTCGGAAACCTATCAGCCGTTCTTTGACGGCGATGGACGGATCGAGGCCGACGTCATCTTGCGCGGCGGTGGCGGGGTGACGGTGCCCCGGTTTTCAATCACCAGCCCCCTGGTGACGGCCAGCGGTACGGCCCGCACCTATGACGATGGATTTCTCGAAGATCTGGACCTTAGCGCGCAGTTGGGTGCCGGCAGTCCGGACCCGATCCCGCTGCCTGGGTCCGCGCGAAACTCGCAGATCGCATCGGCGGACCTAAACCTAGAGTTCGACGACGGCGGAAGGATCGCGGGAAACGCACGCCTGGACGGGTTGGACACCGGAGATGTCTCGGTTGGCGAGATGATCCTGAACCTGGCGGGCAATGTCGAAAACTGGCCCGATCCGGATCGTCGCGCGATTGCGTTGGCCGTTGACGGTCGCGCGTCGGACCTGTCCTCGCCCCAGCGGGCGATCGCGCGGGCGCTGGGCGATTTCTACGAGGTGTTTGTCGATTTCAACTGGCGGGCCGGTGCGCCACTTGCGATCAATACTGCTGAAGTTTCAGGAAACGGTCTCTACCTGGGTCTGACCGGAGAGGTCGAGGCGCTGGGTTTCACGGGCAAACTGGTGGCGAATGCCGACGAGATATCGCCGTTCTCGGGCATCGTGGGTCGCACGGTTTCTGGCGGGCTGGAATTTGTCGGCGAAGGGTCGGTCGCGCCAATAACAGGTGCCTTCGATCTGCAGATGGACGGAACCGCGCGCGATCTGATCCTGTCCATAGACAGTCTGGATGGGCTGATCGCGGGCCAAACCCGCCTATCCGGGCGGTTATCGCGTAGCGAGCAGGGGCTGGTCGCGGACCAGTTTTCGCTGGGTAACGACCGGGCGCTGCTGTCCCTGGACGGGGTCTATACGGCCGACAGGGTAGAGTTTCGCGCTGGCGGCAAGTTGGCGGATCTGGGGATTGTCACAGACAGAGCGGCGGGCGCAGTGACGCTGGAGGCGCGGGCCGACGGGCGGTTGGGGGATCTGACCGTTGATCTGCAGGCCGCGCTGGATGAGGGCCAAGTTTCCGGCCGCGAGGTTCAAGGCGGTACTGTGCGGCTGCGCGGTCAGGGCCGCAGCCTTTCGGATATTCGCAGCACTCTGGACATCGGCGGCCGCTATGCCGGGCTGCCGTTATCACTCGATGGCGGATTGAGGATCGATGACCGTCTGCGCGAGATCCGAGAGTTCAGGCTGAGCTATGACGACACCCTGATAGAAGGTACCGCAGGGTTGGGCAGGGATGGCAGGGTTGCGGGTTCCGTATCCGTGTTGTCGCCAGACATCAGCCCGTTGGCTGGTCTTGCGCTGCAGGATGCTCAGGGGTCGATCGACGCGAATATCCTGTTGTTTCGCAGCAAAGGCGGACAGTCCGTGCAGGCAACCGGGCGCTTCAGAGAGCTGCAGTTCGGTGGCAATCAGCTGACATCGGGCTTTATTGATCTGACAGGGCACGATCTGACGGGCGTTCCACTGCTGGAAGGGATAGTGCGCGCCGACGGGGCCACGATCGGTGGTCTGCAGGTGCAGGACCTGGAACTGACGGCTGATCGCGACGGGCCCTCAACCCTGGTTGATCTGTCCGCGCAGCTAGAGAACGGCACCACGATCCAGGCCGCAGGATCAGCGAAAAACCTGGATCCGGGGACCGAGGTTGAGCTGACCAGGCTCAGGATCGCGAACAATGGGCGCGAGGCGGTGCTTGGCGGGCCGGCCAAGCTGGTATCGCGCCCGGGCCTGGTTCAGCTGGATCGGCTGTCCTTTGCGGTCGATGGTGGGCAACTGGTGGCGTCCGGCCTGGCGGGCGACACGCTGGACTTGCAGGCCGAGGCGCAAGACCTGCCACTGGATATCGCGAATCTGATAATTCCGGACACCGGACTTGCGGGTCGCGTCGGTGGCCGGATTTCGATGACCGGAGATCGGTCTGAACCCGCAATTATCGCTCGCCTTTCGGTCGACGGTTTCTCGCACCCAGTAGTCGCGGAGTTTGGACTGCCACCGGCGGATCTGGAGGCCAGTGCCGAGGGGACGTTGGTTGATCTTGCCATCGACACGACCCTTGCGGCTGGCGACGCGGTTCGGGTGTCCGCTGCGGGTCGCGTTCCGCTGAGCGTGGATGTCGAGGGCATCGATATCGACGCAACGCTCGAAGCCTTTGATCTGGCGCTGCTTGATCGTTTGGCAGGCGGCGCCGGCGTATCAGGTCGCCTGTCAGGAGCGGCCAGCGTTTCCGGCTCGATCCAGCAACCCCGGGCAGAATACAACTTTGCGGCGAACAACGCGTCGGCGTCGGCCCTGCGCGAAGTTGGGATCGGTGGCGTATCGGTCGAGGCTGCGGGGGAGTATGACGGAAACCTGATCTCGCTTTACGTTGGCAGGTTAACGGGTCCTCAAGGGCTGGATTTCAGCCTGTCTGGGGACGTGCCCCTGGCCGGTGGCGGGCTGGATGTGTCGGCCACGGGGAGGGTACCGCTTGGCCTGGCCAACGTGGCGCTGGCCCGTAGCGGTGCGCAGGTGGATGGGGCGATGACGGTTGATCTGGCAGCCCAGGGCAGCCTAGGACGCCCGTCTTTTTCGGGCAACGCCGCGATCCGGGATGGCGTGTTCGTGTCGGGGGCTACAAATTTGAGGCTGGAACAGATTACACTGGACGCCCGCCTGTCGGGTCAGACGATCAGCCTTTCGCCCGGATCGGCTGTGTTTGCGCAAGGCGGGCGCGTGACTCTGGATGGCGAG
>CAYWND010000040.1:0-11678 GCA_964459085.1 uncultured Oceanibium sp.
ACAGCCGCGTGGTAGAGCGCAAGAAGTACGGCAAGCGCAAAGCGCGCCGCAGCTTCCAGTTCTCCAAGCGCTGATCACAGACATCTTCAGAAACGGCCCTGCCTCGGCGGGGCCGTTTTCATTTTAAGGGACGGTTAACCGGGATCTGGAAAGTTTGCCTCGAAGTTTAGTGAACGAGGCAGATGCGATACCGGCCGGAACTCGACGGACTGCGGGCCATCGCGGTGATCCTGGTGATCGGGTATCACGCCCAGATGCCGGGGTTCGGGAACGGGTTTGTCGGCGTCACCTTGTTTCTGGTGCTCAGCGGTTATCTGGTCGGGGGGCTGGCATTTCATGCGGCTGGGCCGGGCGGGTTTGCGCCGGTCGATTTCCTGATCCGACGGATCCGGCGCATAGCGCCGCTGATGGTGTTGGTGATTGGGGTGACCCTTACGGCCGGCATGGTCTTGCTGCTGCCAGCGCAACTGCGCGATCTGGGGCAGGCGGCGGTCGCGTCGATCCTGTTCGTGCCCAATGTCCTTTTCTGGGCCGAGAGCGGCTATTTCACAGCCATCTCGGCGGAAAAGCCGCTGCTGCATCTATGGAGCATTGGGGTCGAAGTTCAGTTCTACGCCGTTGTGGCCCTGCTGGTTGTGATGGTCCCGTCAGGGCGGCGGTTGGGTATCGTGATATCGGCCCTGGCGGCGGTCAGTATGGCCGCCGGGATCTGGGCTGCGCAGGCCGCCCCGGATGCGGGATACTACCTGACCCCCTTTCGCCTTTGGGAGCCGCTGGCAGGGGCCTTGTTGGCACTAGGTTTGCAAGGGCGCACCTCGGCCGTGTCGCGAGGCGTCGCGCTGCTTGGGGTGGTGTTGATCCTGCTGACGCTGGCGCTTCTGACACCCCAGACGCCTTATCCCGGCGCGGCCGCCCTGGCCCCCGCAATTGGAACCCTTTGCCTTGTCGCCGGACTGCGGCCATCGGGACCTTTGACATGGGCACCGATGGTCTGGATCGGGCAACGCAGTTATGGCCTGTATCTTTGGCATCTTCCGGTCCTGGTGCTGGGGCGGATGGCCCTGCCGGACTGGCCCGTGATGTTGCAGGTGCCCGCGTTTATCGGCCTGACAGTCCTGTTGGCCGCGGCCAGCTATCCCTTGGTCGAGCAGCCGTTTCGTGCACCTTGGCGTAGGGCATGGTGGCGTGGGGCGGGTGTGGCCACAGCTGTGCTTAGCGTATGCCTTCTAGGGATCGCCGCCCATGTCGGGGCAGGGTTTCCGTCGCGGTTCGGGCCAGATGCCAAGGCTTTCATGGCGAAACTGGAGCATGGAACGATGCCGTGTCACGATCGGCTGGAAGTACAGGACGTGGCAAACGGTCGGACCTGCATCATTGGCGCGCCTGATGCGGCGCCAGTACTAGTTGTTGTGGGCGATTCCCATGCCGGGCACCTGACGCGGGCGATGGACAGCGAGCTCAGGTCTCGCGGCGCCTCGGCCCTGGTCTACTCGCGTGGATGGTGTGCGCCAATGGCGGGATTTGGCACACTGGCACCTGACCGGGGCCCAGAATGCGCTGACTATATGGCCGCGGTCTGGGACAGGTTGGTGGCGGACAGTGGTTACCTGCCGGTCGTGCTAGCCGCCGAATGGGGCAACTATAGTCAGGGTATGCGCGCGGGGCTGGGCAAGGTCGACTATCGGTATGCGGCTGGGCAGACATCGCTGGTCGGTCGTCCCGCCTTTGATGCCGCACTTGAGGACACGGTGGTATTGCTGCGGCAACAGCGTCTGCGGGCGATCTGGATCGGATCGGTCCCGGAATACGACAGCCCCGTGCCGGACCTGATGCTGCGGCATCTGGCGGCGACCGGCCAACCCCTACGCTTGCTGGTGCCCAGCGATCTAACGGATCGCGCGCTTAGTCCTGCGCAGCTGGGCGGTGCGGAGTTCATCGATCCGGCCAAAATTTATTGCGTCCGGGATGGGATGTGCCGGGTCAGTGCGACGGATGGCACGCCGCTTTATCGCGACAGCAATCACCTCAGCCGCACTGGTGCGGCCGAGCTGGTTGCGGAAATCCTGCGGCTGGTGAATGATCCACCACAGCAAGGAGGGCGCGCAGCATGGACATCACCACCACCCACGACCGCGGGGTCGTCTCGGGACCGCCCGACTATTTCGTTGGGGACGTTCTGATCGAAAAGCTGGTTGACCCCCAGGCGCCCGCGCGAACGGGCCTGCTGCGGGTTCAGTTTGCGGCGGGTGCGCGCACCAACTGGCACACCCACACGCTGGGTCAGGTGCTGTATGTTCTGGCCGGATCCGGACGGGTGCAGATGCGCGGCGAACCGGTGCGCCAGATTGGCCCCGGCGATCGCGTCTGGATCCCGCCTGACATCGAGCACTGGCACGGGGCGGCGCCGGGACACACGCTGACCCATCTTGCCATGCAAGAGGGATTGGACGGCGTCACAACGACATGGCTGGATCCGGTATCTGACGCCGACTATACCGCCGCGCCGACACTGTGATAGGCCACGCTGCGACCCGCGCGGTTGGTGGCATCTTGCAAACCGGCCCGCTTATCCGGCACTAAGCACCTGTCGGCGGTAAGTGGTCGATTGCACAAACCCAGGTGGAGCATCGGGATGGATCTTGGCGTCACGGAAAAGGTCGCACCGCTGATCGAGGCGGTTCGCAAAATGGTGCAAGAGGACATCGCCCCCCTTGACGCGGAATTTCATGCCGAGGTTGGCAAGACCGGCGACCGGTTCGTCTATACCCCGCGCATGACCGAGATCCTGGAGGGGCTGAAGGCATTGGCCCGGGAACGGGGTTTGTGAAACTTCTGGCTGACCGACAGTGCGCGCGGCTATGGTCTCGGCACAGTGGAATACGCCTATCTTGCGGAAGAAATGGGCAAGGTCCGGATCGCGGCCGAGGTCTTCAACTGCTCGGCCCCTGACACCGGCAACATGGAAGTGCTGGAACGCTATGGCACCGCGGACCACAAGGCGCGCTGGCTGCAGCCGCTGCTGGCGGGTCAGATCCGGTCGGCTTATTTGATGACCGAACCGGACGTGGCGTCGTCGGACGCGACCAACATCTCGCTGAGTTGCGTGCGGGACGGTGACGATTATGTCCTGAACGGCGAGAAGTGGTGGGCCAGCGGGGCAGGGGATCCCCGCTGCAAGCTGTATATCGTCATGGTGCGTACGGGCGACGAGGCCGCGCCGAAACACCAGCGCCATTCCATGATCCTGGTCGCGGCTGACAGTCCCGGTATCGAGGTGCTGCGCCCGATGGAGGTTTATGGCCACGATGATGCACCTCACGGGCATATGCACATCCGGTTCACAGATGTGCGCGTGCCTGCGGATCAGTTGTTGGTGGGCGAGGGCCGAGGGTTCGAGATCGCGCAAGGCCGTCTGGGGCCTGGACGCATTCACCACTGCATGCGGGCGATCGGCCACGCCGAAGCGGCGCTGGAAGCGATGTGTCGGCGCAGCCTGTCCAGGACCGCCTTTGGCAAACCGCTGGCCGGTCTGGGGGCAAACTATGACATCATTGCCGAGGCACGGATGGAAATCGAGCAGGCGCGGCTGTTGTGCCTGAAGGCAGCCTGGATGATGGATCAGGGCGATGCCCGCGCCGCCGCACCCTGGATCAGTCAGATCAAGGTTGTGGCCCCGCGCATGGCCCTGAAGGTCGTCGACGAGGCGGTGCAGATGCATGGCGCTCGCGGCATCAGCCAGGACGAGAGCCTGGCCGCAAGCTGGACCCATCTGCGGACCCTGCGGCTGGCCGATGGCCCTGATGCGGTCCACCGCCGCCAGGTCGCGCGGACCGAGTTGCGCCGCTATACGAACGACAAGGTCTGACCGGTGGCACGGATCGTTCTGGTGCGCCACGGCCAGGCCAGCCACGGGGCGGCGGACTACGACAAACTCAGCAATCTGGGGCATATGCAGGCGCGCTGGCTGGGTGAATACATGCGCGATCATCAGATGACGTTTGATCGGGTCGTGCGCGGCGGCCTGCGACGCCATCGCGAAACGTGGGAGGGGATGCAGGCAGTGTTGGGCATGCCAACGGCCGATACCGACCGGCGGTTCGACGAGTTGCATTACGAGGTGCTCGAGCGGGAATATCTGCGCAACACAGGATCGAATGCGCCGAACTCGCGCGAGGATTTCCTGACGCTTTTTCCGCGGCTGTTTTCACATTGGGAGTCGGGCGATCTGACCGAGGCACAGGAGAGCTTTGATACGTTCCGCGCCCGCGTGCGTGCGGGCATATCGGATGTGCTGGATACCGGATCCAGCACGCTGATCGTGACCTCGGGCGGGGTAATTGGCGTTGCGCTGGCTGATGTCCTTGGCCTCGGGACCCGGGCGACGGCCGATCTGATGCTGAACATCCACAACGCCAGTGTGCACGAGTTGCGGCAAGAGGGCGGGCGGCTGCGGCTTGCGCTCTACAATGCCTCGCCGCACCTTGATCCCCAGGATCGATCTCATGCCAGAACCTATGTCTGACAGCCTGGATCTGGACCGCCTGAACCGGTTTCTGGCGGGTCGCGACAAGATTGGCGACGTCACCTCGGCCACAAAGACCGCAACGGGTCAGTCAAACCCGACCTATATCCTGGATGGCCCCGCCGGGCGCTGGGTGCTGCGTAAGAAGCCGGACGGCCCGCTGTTGAAATCGGCTCATGCGATCGAACGCGAGCACCGCGTCATGAAAGCGTTGCAGGACAGCGGCGTGCCGGTTCCGCGCATGATGCTGCTATGCGAGGATCCGGGCGTTCTGGGAACTGCCTTCTTTATTATGGAGTTCGTCCCCGGGCGGTCCGAGGACGACCCGCGCTGCCCCGGTCTGGACAATGCCGGGCGGGCACGGCTGTACGACGGCATGAACCGCGCACTCGCCACGCTGCACAGCCTGAACCCTGCGGATCTGGGGCTGGAAGACTTCGGGCGGCCCGGCGATTATTTCGCCCGCCAATTGTCACGTTGGACCCGTCAGTATCGCGCCAGCGAGACCGAGGTCCAACAGGATCTCGAGGATCTGATCCTGTGGCTGGAGGGGCAAAAGACCCCTGCTCAGGACCGTTTGGCGCTGGTCCATGGCGACTGGCGGCTGGACAATTTGCTGTTCGACCCCGAAACGTCCGAGATCCGTGCGGTTCTGGATTGGGAGTTGTCCACGCTGGGCCATCCTCTAGCGGATCTTGGCGCGCAACTGATGCAATGGGCCATGCCGGTCGGTGTCGAGGGTCGGGGGTTGGGCGGCGTGGATCGCGCGGCACTGGGTTTGCCTACCGACGCCGAGTATATCGCGCGCTATGCGGAACGGGCCGGATTGGACGAGGTGCCTGACATGACCTATCCGGTCGCGTTTTCGTTCTTTCGCATGGCGGCAATTCTGCAGGGCGTGAAAAAGCGGGCGCTGGATGGCAATGCCTCGAACCCTCAGAGCGCGCTGGCGATGAGTGCATTCATTCCCATGTTCGCCCGCAAAGCGCTGGATCGGATCAACGGGGCAGTCTGAGCGTCGCTTTCAAGCCGCCGAGCGTATCGCTGTCGCCCAACTCAAGCGCGCCACCATGACCGCGCGCCACATCCTGAGCGATGGACAGGCCCAGACCGACACCGCCGCCCCGATCCTGGTTTCGCGCCTCGTCCAACTGCGTGAAGGGGCGAAGGACATAGTCTCGGTGTTCCGCGTCGATGCCTGGCCCGTCATCCTCGACAATCAGAAATACCGCCTTGGGCGTCAGACGCAGGGTCAGCTTGGCCTGATCGCCAAACTTCTGCGCGTTGGTCAGCAGGTTCTGAACTGCGCGGCAGACCGCGCCCTCGCGAAGCATCGAGGTCGGGGTGTCCGGGGTTTCGGTATCAACCTCCAAATCCAGCGACAGACCGGACCGCCGCGCGTCGGCGGCAAGATCAGTGACCATGTCGATCACGTTGACCTTGGTCATTTCCTCGGCACGGTCGTCGCGGGCGAAATCGAGAAATGCGTTCAGCATCTCCTCCATCTCGTCGAGATCGCGTTTCAACTCCCTTGTCTCATCGCCTGCGTCGATCATCGACAACGTTAGCTTCATGCGGGTCAGGGGCGTGCGCAGATCGTGGCTGACCCCTGAGAGCATGCGGGTTCGTTGTTCGATCTGGCGCTCGATCCGGCCCCGCATGGCCAGAAAGGCGGTCCCTGCGCGCCGGACCTCTTCCGCGCCGCCGATGACATAGGGCACCGACCGCCCCTTCCCGAAGGCCTCGGCCGCAGTTGCAAGGTTGGTGATCGGGCGCATCTGGTTGCGCAGGAACACAAGGGCAATTCCGGCCATGGTCAGAAAGACCAGCGTTGTCAGCACCAGCAACTGATGCGGGTTCGAGGCCGACACGCGGCTGCGGGGGATCAGCGCGCGCAATGTGCCTTTGCCGGTCAACAGGCGCGCATCCACCATCTTGCGATCCGTCAGCAAGTCGACTGACAGATCGATGCCCAGCAAGGCCTCCATCTCGAAGATCAGCGCACGCCCGGACAGGTCGTACCAAACCCGTCTATTGCTCTCGGACGGCAAGGCCTCTTCGTCAAGTTCCAGCGTAATTCCAAGGGGTTTCGATAGGTTATTAAGGCGCACCTGGGCGATCTGGGCGCTGGGAGAGGTATCAATGACCTGCTGCGCGACCGCAATCTCGCGGGCGATGTTGCGGGTCATCTGCCGCGTGACCCCGTCGAAGTGCCGCTGAATGAACACCACCGCGACGACCGCCTGCAGGACCACCAGCGGGATCATCAGGATCAACATCGCGCGGATATACAACGACCGCGGCATATGGGGCTTGAGAAACGACAACCTCATGGCCAGTCTAGCGATACTGACAACTGCCTTAGCCTGCAAGGAGGGCCTATGGGATCCGGGCCAGACAGCGTGCACACCATTGCCGGGGGGCTGCACCGGGTAACTGCGCCGAATGGCGGGCCGATGACCTTTCATGGCACCAACAGCTATGTTTTGGGCCAGCAGGATGTGGTGGTGATCGATCCGGGACCCGACGATGACGCCCATCTTGAACGCATCCTGGCGGCAGTACCGCCTGGAGCGCGGGTCGCTGCGATTCTGGTCACACACGCGCATATGGACCATACCGGCGGTGTCGCCAAGCTGGCAGCCATGACGGGCGCGCCGATAATGGCCTTTGGCAGGGCCCACGACGGGCGGTCGGCGTTGATGTCAGGCCTTGCCAAGACGCTCGAGATCGGTGGCGGAGAGGGGGTCGACCATGCCTTCCAGCCGGATGTCCGTCTACGCCATGGCCAGCGTATCGAGTTGGCAGGCGAGGGGATCGAGGTGGTGCATACGCCTGGGCATCTGTCGAACCACATCTGCTTTGCCGTGCCAAAACGGAACCTGGTATTCACCGGCGATCATGTCATGGGGTGGTCGACCACGCTGATATCCCCGCCTGATGGCAGTATTTCGGATTTTGTTGCGTCCTGCGAGTTGCTGGCGGAGAGGGCCGAGGCGACCTATCTGCCCGGCCACGGGGATCCGGTCGAGGACGGCGCCGCCGAGGCGCGACGACAGGTTGCGCACCGGCGCATGCGCGAGGGAGCGGTTCTGGACGCATTGCAGGCCGGGCCGTCTACAATCGCTGGGCTTACCGCGCAAATCTACGCGGATGTGGCCCGGCATCTGCATCCGGCAGCAGCCAGAAACGTGCTGGCGCATTTGCTGGATCTGACGGATCGCGGCAGGGTTTCCATGCCCGCAGACGACCCATTAGCGGGCCACTATGCACTGGCGCGGCACCAGTAGGATCAGGGCAGGGCGCAGGAAGGTGATATTCCGCTTTACGGCCCAAATGCGCTTTGCTATACGCCAGCGCACACCTTGCGGGGCGGCCCCGATCCGGCGTAGCTCAGTGGTAGAGCATCGGACTGTTAATCCGCTGGTCGTAGGTTCGAATCCTACCGCCGGAGCCACCCCCGATAGCACCTCATCTAAACGAGATCAGATGCCGTTCAGGTCCCCGGCCGTAGTCAGCGGTGCACGGAAGTTAGGTGTCTCGAACCGACCCTTACCACCACCGAAGGTGCGGCTGATCCCCAGCTTGACCGTATGGAACCCCGCCTCGTTCGGGATTACGGGATCGGGTACGTCAATGAAATCATACTGATAGCCGGCCAGGATGCTGTAGGGGCCGGTGCCCAGGCGATGGCGATAGGTCACCTCGAACTGAACCCAGTCACCGTCCTTGGTCGGGCCGCTGTTGTTGAAATCCCCCGTTCCCAGCATCAGGCCCCAATCCAGAACGCCTGTGCCAAGATCATATTCCCGGCCTACACCCAGGAACAGAAGATCGCTGAGGACATCGTCGGTCGACTCGCCCGCGAAGACCAGAGCACCGCCCTGGACCTGATAACCTCCTAGCTCGATCTCGGCGCCCAAACCCAGCGTCGGGCCAAAGCTGGAGATGGATGCATTGGGCGTCCCGCCCGCAAGCACGCCGAATACACCCCAAGGACGCGAGGGGTTGGTTTCGTCAATCCAGTGGAGACCGAGAGATATGAAGCGCCCGTGTTCGTCCCCCAGCGCCTCGACCGAGTTGGTTTCGTCGTGGATTTCGAACCGCAGATCAGCATAGACGCTGCCGCCCGCCGGACCATCCAATGTGATGCCTGCATAGCCGCCCCAGCCGATGACGTCGCCGCAAAATTCCCGCGCGCCGGCGCCGCAACTGACCCCGTCATCAATCGCACCTGACGGATCAAGCGCAAATCCATAGAACTCGGCCACAGCATCCTGCGCGACAGCGAAATTTGAAATGGTGCAAGCAAGCGTGGTTGCAGCCAGCAGGGGAGTGTATTTCATGTGATCCGATCCCATTCACGAGTTCCGTCGAGTTTCCTTCTTGGCTGGCTGAAACTCAAGCAAAGGCTGGCGGCAATTAGTCACTTGTCAGCTTATGTTGTAGGGGAACTACACAGATCCCCAACATGTTATCCCCTACGTGGAATAGATCGGCGGCATTTCACCCAGAAGTGAGCGCATACTTTCAACCTTCCCTGATTTGGCATGGTCAATCCACAGACACGCCCCTATACAGGTCGGATGGAAATAATATCGAGCACGGGCGCGCTGGAAATATTCTGCAAGCGGGCCGCCGAACACCCTTTTGTGACCGTCGATACCGAGTTCCTGCGGGAACGCACCTATTACGCCCAATTGTGTCTCGTTCAACTTGCCATCCCCGAGGATAGCGATGGGTCGGCTGTGCTGGTCGACACTCTGGCGGAAGATCTGGACCTTGCTCCCCTGTACGAGTTGTTTGCGAACCCGTCAGTTACCAAGGTGTTTCACGCCGCGCGCCAGGATCTGGAGATCTTTTTCGTCGATCAGGGCAAGATTCCAACCCCTGTGTTCGACACCCAGATCGCGGCAATGGTCTGCGGCTTCGGTGAACAGGTTGGGTACGAGACGTTGGTTCGCAAGATCTGCAACACGGGGTTGGACAAGTCATCCCGCTTCACGGACTGGAGTCGGCGGCCACTGAGCGCGAAACAGAAGGCCTATGCGCTGGCCGACGTTACCCATCTGCGCGATATCTATCGTCATCTTTCGCAGGAACTGGAGCACAGTGGGCGTGCCGCCTGGGTGACCGAGGAACTGGAATCGCTGACGGACACGGACAGCTATATCGTGCAACCGGAACAGGCCTGGCGCAGGCTGAAGACACGGTCGAATTCGCGACGGTTTCTGGCGGTGGTGCGCGAACTGGCAGCCCTGCGCGAGCGGCTGGCCCAACGTCGCAATGTCCCGCGCAACCGGGTCTTCAAGGATGATGTCATTCTGGAGTTGGCCGCGACGCGACCAACCTCGACCTCGGATCTGTCCGGCGCGCGGCTTTTGCAGCGGGATGCGCGGCGCGGGGATCTGGCAGATGCGATTGTCGAGGCGGTCGGCCAGGCGATGGCGTTGGAGAAAGGGGATCTGCCCGAGGTGCCGCAAGGGCGCATGCGGCCTGCTGGGAACGAAGCACTGGCAGACCTGTTGCGGGTGCTTTTGAAGGCACGGGCGGAAGAGGTTGGTGTGGCGCAGAAGCTGGTGGCCACGGCGGCGGATCTGGACGCCATTGCACGTGGAGAAAAGAACGGCATCGCAGCCCTGAAAGGCTGGCGTAGGGATGTCTTTGGCAAGGATGCGATGCAGCTGTGCGATGGCGAGATCGCTTTGTCGGCCAAAGGCGACCGGGTGACAACGGTCCAGATCGACCCCGTGCGGACCTAGCGATCCAGCGCAATAGCGTTGGTCCGAGACACAATCCGGAACCCGCTGATGCCCTCAAGATCCGCATCGGGGATAAAGACAGCGGCGGTGAATTCCCGCGTGCGTTGCGCGCCAGCCGGTTCCAGATCCTGCGGCGGCTGCACCATGAACCGGAATGCCAACACCCCGTTTTCATCCGGTATGCCCCGGTTCTGTGGAACCAGTTCGGCGCGGCTGTATCCCTGAGTGGGCGCGACCCCGGTCGCCAGAACCATCAAACCGCGCAGCGCGTCTTCGGATCTGGCCTGTGAGATTACCTCGATGGCGACCAGATTTTCGGTTCCGGGAACTTGATCGGGATCCGCAACAGCGGCTTCGTCAGATCCGGTTCCGGCGCCCGAGAACGGGCCCGATCCGGACGAGCCGCCGGATCCCAGAGATCCGCCCGATCCCCCAGATCCGATCGAGCCAAAGGATCCGAACGGATTGAACGATCCTATATCGCTTGATCCGCCGGAACATGCCGCCAGCGACGACACCACAAGCAGAATGTACAAATGACGGAACATGTTCGAACTCCGATACGAAACCCTTGACATGAGTGTTACTTTAGCCCGAACGCCAAGGAAAGGCCCGACTGGACGCGCGGGTCGGGACAGCGTAAAGCGACGCTAGCCACCCGAACCTGCGAGACGTGGGACAATCGAATGACCGAATTTGAAGAGATCCTGGACAACTTTTCGTTCCTGGACGACTGGGAAGATCGCTATCGCTATGTGATCGAGCTGGGCAAGGACATGGAGCCATTGCCCGAGCAGCAGAAGGTCGATGCAACCAAGGTCGACGGTTGTGCCAGCCAGGTCTGGATCGTGCCTTCGGTATCCGGTGATGGTCCCGGGTCGATCATCCGGTTCGACGGCGACAGTGATGCGTTGATCGTCAAGGGGCTGATCGCGATCCTGAGATCGCTGCTGAGCGGCCGGACCGCGGCCGAAATCCTGACCTCGGATCCGCAGAGCGATCTTGCGCAACTTGGGCTGGAGCAGCACCTGTCATCTCAGCGGTCCAACGGGTTGAAGGCAATGATCGCGCGCGTCAAATCCATCGCCGCACATGCAGGGGGAGAGGCCGCATGAAATCCTCGCTGTCGGAAATGCTGGCCTCGCGCGAATGGATCCTGGCCGATGGCGCGACGGGAACCAATCTGTTCGCTATGGGGCTGGAGGCTGGCGAGGCACCCGAACTTTGGAATATCGATGCGCCGGACAAGGTCCGGGCGCTGTATCGTTCTGCGGTAGAAGCGGGCAGCGATCTGTTCCTGACCAACAGTTTTGGTGGAACCGCAGCGCGGCTGAAACTGCACGACGCCCCAGGCCCGCGCCGAGCACGAGCGCCTCCTCGCACCAGTCCTCGAC
>CAYWND010000041.1:0-11589 GCA_964459085.1 uncultured Oceanibium sp.
ATGTTGGTATGCCCGACATTGATATAGGTGAACCCACGCGTCATCTGACGCGACAGGATCCGTGGTAGCATTGCTGCAGGAACTACGCTGCGGGCCAGGGTCCGGACGGCGGTTTCCAGCCGCCGCCGACCGGCGGATTGGCGCAGAGACAGGGCCGCGAGCGCATCCCCGCGCGCGGGCAGATTACCATCAGCCGCCATTTCCAGCAGCCGTCGCATCGCATCCGCATCCAGAATGGCATAGCCCGGAACCACACGCGCCAGAAACAGGGCCGACAGGTCGGGCCGCGAGAGCCTGCGCAGATAGGCAAGCTCGACCCGCTCCACCCCCGTGAAAGTTCCCCGATACGCCGCGCGAACGGTCCGGGTTACATCAAGCAGAAGCTGGGTCGGGGGCAATTGCTGAGACGTCGCGTGCTATTCGGCGGCCTGCGGTTGCCGCATCACATCATCCAGGAAATCGCGGAACTCCGCCGCCAGGTCATCCCGTTGCAAAGCAAAGGCCACGGTTGCCTGCAGAAAGCCCGCCTTGGACCCGCAGTCGTAGCGCTGACCACTGAACCGGAAGCCATGCACTTTGCCGGGGGTCCTGGCCTCGGCTGCGATGGCGTCGGTCAACTGAATCTCGCCGCCCGCGCCGGATTTCATGTTGGTCAGGTTGGACAGGACCTGCGGGGTCAGAATGTAGCGCCCGATCACGGCCAGGTTCGACGGCGCAGTTTCCGGGCTGGGTTTTTCGACCATGCCGTTTACGCCCACCAGGGGACCGGCCTGCACGGTCGTGTCCAAAATACCGTAGGACGAGGTCCTGTCGTAAGGTACCTCCATCGCGGCGACCATGTTGCCGCCTACCGAGTCGTATGCATCGATCATCTGCTTAAGGCAGCCAACACCGCCCGTGATCACATCATCGGGCAATAGCACCGCAAACGGTTCATCCCCGATCAGCCGCCGCGCGCACCAGACCGCGTGGCCTAGGCCCAGCGCTTCGTGCTGGCGCACATAGGCAATCGCGCCCGAACTCATGTTCGTGCGCTCTAGCTCGGCCAACAGCGAAGACTTGCCTTTGTGTTCCAGAGAACTTTCCAACTCGGGCGCACGGTCAAAATAATCCTCAAGCGCGGATTTGCCGCGCGAGGTCACGAATATGAATTCAGTGATCCCGGCTTCGCGGGCCTCGTCGATCGCGTATTGGATCAAGGGCCGATCAACCAGCGTCAGGATTTCCTTGGGGATCGATTTGGTTGCGGGAAGGAATCGCGTTCCCATGCCGGCCACTGGAAAAACCGCCTTGCGAACCTTGCATGCCATGGGATGCTCCTTCTCGATATCCCCCTGTGCCGCCATGTTTGACTGACACTATCGGCGCCGACCGCGGCCGGTTTCCGACATGACCCTTGTGACCGACAGACTAGCGCGTAACTGTGACGAAACGCAAAAACCCGCACAAGAGGCACCTCGTATACGCCCCTAGCGCGTTCTGGGTTGCGAAAGTGTTTAAAATTTGACAACTCCGGCAATCTGGGGAACCGGGTCGAAGGCGGTCTGCCCGGACCTGGCCCAACGCATCGCGCCAGGTCGAAGGATGCCCTTGGTGCGCACGAAATATCCGTCCATTGCAAACGCCAGCCGCGGTTTCGACGCGTCCAAGAGCGGATATGTCAATGTGACGATACGGTCCATGGCAGCCAGCCGAGCGGCCCGGCGGCGCGCTTGCGCCAGGTCGCGGAGCCCTGCCGCAACAGTGACCGGCGGGCCCAGAGGCGGCAGGTCAACGGCACGGAACGGCCGCGTGCCTGTCTGGGCTAAGCGGAGTCCGGAAACAGGGTCGGGCCCGCGCGCGTGCCGGTCTGCAACCTGTTCCCGCAGGCGGGCGAGATCGGTTCCGTCAAGCATTCCAAGGTGATACGCCCGCAGCAACCGAAGGTCGTGCGCCGCGCGCATCTGCGCCAGTCGGGTGGCCGATTGACCGTCGGGGGCATGGCGCGACAGGAAATACGCCTCGCTGGCCGCGATGTCCGTCAGGGTGCGTGGTACGCGCCTTGCGGTGCGCAGTGCACTGGCGGCGAAACTGTGAATGACCTGCGCCGTCGGGACTGTGGCCGCGTGCCATCCCGCGTCTGACAGTCTGCGGCACATGTCCGTATCTTCCAGATAAAAGCGGTACATGGGATCGAACCCGCCCAGCGCGCGCAGGGCATCGACGCGGAAGGCCGCGTTCACGCCGCTGGCCTTTAGGCATCGATCGGCATCCGGCGCAAAAATGGTTGGGCCGGTGTCGCGCACCTGCACCACATGATCGCGCGCCAGCCGATCGGTCAGCGCGCATTTCCACTGGAACGCGAGGCCAGAGCGATCACGAACGAATCCCGCGCTATACCCGATGCGACGGTCCGCAAAGGGTGCGGTCAGGGCCGAAAGCCAGTCTGGCAGTGGCACGGCATCGTCATCGGTGAACGCGATGATGTTGCCGCGGGCCGCAGACAGCGCCAGGTTCCGCGCGACCGAGATGTTGCGGTCCTGATAGCTGATCCAGCGTACTGGCACGCTGGCAGACGGTCGGGCATCCGGCGCAAGGTCCGAGACCACGACGACCTCGAATGCACACTGTCGCTGCAGGCGCAACGCACGCAGCGCAAGCGCCAACTCGGCCGGGCGGCCATGACTGACGATTGCAAGCGTGACGTTGGGGACGAACGTCATGGCAGTCCCTGGGCGCGCAGGATCGCCTCGATCCGTTCGACGTCCACGGGGTTGTTCAACTCCCAGAATTGCCGGCCCCGGGCCTCGACCTCTACGCAGGCGACCGGGATGCCGTTTTCCATGAACCGCAGCTGTTCCAGCCCCTCCCAAACTTCCAGATGCCCCTCGGGCCAGCCGATATAGGCGCCCAGCGCGTCAGGGCGATAGGCGTAGACACCGACATGATGGAAGGCCGGGATCTGCTCGCCTTCGGTGAACCGGCGACCGGTGTAGGGGATCACCTCTTTCGAAAAGTATAGCGCGCGGCCCTGGCGGTCGAACACTGCCGTTGTGCCACCGACGCGGCCCGCCGCGCGGTCGTCCAGGAACCCGTTCAGGCCCTCGGCATCCAGGCGCAACACCGGCGTGGCCACCTGCGCATCCGGATCCTTGGACAATCGTTCGATCAACGCCTCAACGAACCACGGCGGGGTCAGCGGGGCGTCACCCTGGAGGTTGACCACGATGTCTGGCAGGGGCGAGAGCGCGCCAAGCGCCTCGGCACAACGTTCGGTGCCGTTGCGGCAATCAGAGCTGGTCATCACCACCAGAGCGCCGAAGCCCCGAGCATGGTCTGCGATCCGGTCATCATCGGTGGCAACCACCACCTGCGAGACGCCACTGACGGCATTGGCGGCGTCCCAACTGCGCCTCAACAGCGAACGAGCCTGTCCCTGCGCCCCGGTCAGTTCCACCAGCGGTTTGCCGGGATAGCGGCTGGAGGCGTAGCGGGCGGGGATGACGATGGCGGCGTCACTCATGGGCCACCAGCGTCACGTCAGGGGCCGCGGCGATGAAGAACCCGTTTTCGAAACCGGGCTTGCCATACTGAAACGGTGTAAGGTCCTGAAGGCGCACCATTCGCCCCCCTGCCCCGCGCAGAACCGCATCCCCAGCGGCGGTGTCCCATTCCATCGTGCGACCCAGACGCGGATAAAGGTCGGCCTCGCCTGCCGCGACCAGGCAGAACTTCAATGACGACCCGGCAGACGCCAACGAAGCCACGTTATAGCGGTTGATATACTCGTCCGTCGCTGCGTCACGGTGCGATTTCGAGGCGACGACCACCAGCGCACCATTGTCCGGGTCACTGACGCGCAGCGGGATCTTGCGACCAGGCTCAGGGCCAAAGGGCCCGATCTCTTCAACGCTGGTGCCATTCCTATCGGTATAGAACAATCGCCCCTTGGCGGGGGCATAGACGACGCCGAACACCGGCACGCCATCCTGGACCAGGGCGATGTTGACCGTGAATTCTCCCCGGCGCTGCACAAATTCCTTGGTGCCGTCCAGCGGATCAACGATCAGAAAGGTATCTACCTGCTGCGCATGGCTGGCGGCCTGTTCCTCGGTCACCAGCGCCACATCGGGAAAGGCGGTGCGCAGACCGTCCGAGATGATCTTGTCGGCGTCCTCGTCCGCGCGGGTGACCGGGCTTTCATCCGCCTTGGCGCGAACATCCAACGCGCCACTGTCGTAGATTTCCATGATCCGGGCGCCAGCCTCTAGCGCCAGCTTGCGGCAGGTTATTACAAGCCGGTTCCTATCCATTCCCACCCTCGGGCATGCTGCTCGGAGATGATTTAGCCCGGATCGCCGCCGGTTTGCACGGCGAAAATGATTTGGTTATCGTTTTGTGCAATCAGGGCGCGGCGGGCAAAAGGGCAATGATCAGATGACCGGTGCAAGCGACCCATCGTCGCTTTTCATGCGCAGCTTTAACTTTGGCGAACTGGTGTTTCACAGCACAGTGCGAGAGGTGCGTGTCGAAAGTGGCGGCGCGGCACTGGGCCTGGTGATGGCGGTTTTGCGAATCCTGCTGCTGGTCGCGGTTTTTTACGCGATGTACGCCATGCTGGGCATCCGCGGATCTATGATCCGGGGCGATGTGATCCTGTTTTTGGTGGGCGGGATCCTGCTGTTTTTCCTGCACAACCAGGTTGTGGCGAAAACCCTGCGCGCGGGGGATGTCACCGGCCCGTTGATGAGCCATGCACCGATGACGACCATGGTTGCGATCCTGGGCTCGGCCTTTGCCACGCTCTATCTGCACATCCTTGCCATCGGGATCATTTTTCTGGGGATGTTCGTGTCCCTGGGCACGCTGGAGATCGACCAGCCCGCGGGAATGATCCTGCCCATCCTGCTGGCCTGGGCCAGCGGTGTGGTGATCGGCCTGCTGTTCCTGATGCTCAAACCATTCGCGCCCAAGGCCGTGATGCTGGTGGCCACGCTGTATATGCGGGCAAACATGATCACGTCAGGCAAGTTCTTTGTCGCCAACATGATCCCGCTGTCTGTGATGCCGTTCTTTGACTGGAACCCGCTGTTTCACTGCATCGACCAGATCCGAGGCGCGATGTTCGTGAACTACTTTCCGCACAACACGTCGATCGAATACGCGGCCGGGTTCGTTTTTGTCGGACTGGTCCTGGGCATGATGGGCGAGTTCTGGCTGCGCCGCACCGTCAGCTATTCGACAGGCAACCGCTGAACGCACCGGCCCCTGGATTTAGTCTGCGACACGCCGTGGCTTGCGGTTGGGCAAAGGCCGGCTGATCCGGCCCGCGCCGCCGCGTTTCGCTGTCGGCTGAGCGCTGCCAAAACCGCCACCGGCCTCGTCCGCCGCAGCCCAGGTCTGAACGGTCGCGGGTGTCAGCGGCTGGCCTGTGGCGATCCATGCTGAAATTTCGCGGGTGATCCGTGGTGCTGCCACGCTGGTTCCGTTCAACAGCGCGGCCGATCCGTTCCGATTGCCATGCACGATGACGCCAAAATGCACATCAGAGGTCTCGCCCGCGGCAACTGCGTCGGGCCCGACGCGCACACCACCGGCGGTTTCGCCGCCCGCGGAATAGGACGCCATCCGCCCGTTCGCATCGACATACGAGCCAACAACGACGGTGTCGGTACCGCTGGCCATCGCGCTGAGCATGCCTGCACGCACGATCGGACTGGGACCTGTATCTTCCTCGTTCAGTTTGCCCGTGGATGTAAAACGTTCATAACGTGGATCGGTGAACCGGGACTGCCGCGCGATGACATCAAAGTTCGGCAATTGATCGTCCCGCAGGATCCAGGCATCGACGCGATCCTGCGCGGCCAACCCGGTGTCCCGCAACTCGACCTTCCAGTCCCCAGCCGGGGCAAGATCTGCGGTCGTATCATATTGCGAGGTTGCCTGCACCGCGATGGTGAACCGGCCCTTGTTCGTTGGCGGACCGACAAACTCGTAGGACACCTTGGCCACAACGGATCCGTTCGGCGACCAGCTTTGCGACAGACCGGGGGTTTCGTCGACCGGCGGGCTGGCCGCTGCCCCGCCCGGCGGGGTCAATCGCACCGACAGGCGCGAGGCGGGCGGCGGACCTCCGGACGTGGGCGGGGTCCAGATTTCGATGAAACTGGCGGTGAAGTCGTCCGGTTGGACGCGCCAGGTCAGTGTTTCCCGCCGTCCGGGCTGGTTGAATTGTTCGTGCTGGAAAAGGCGCGCGTGGCCACGGCTGAGATAGCGGTTGCCCGACGGCAGCACAAAAGCCGTCTCAGGGCCGCCCATCGCGCGCCGGTTGTTGACGAAATCCGCGAACGTACGTTCCAGATAACCGCTGCCGTCCTGAGGCCCGCCGACCATCCCGAAGCTGAGGTTGACGACCAGCGGCAAGGGGCCGGACCCCATGTCCGCCGCAATCCGGTCGGCGCGATCGAGGATGTACTCGGTGGCCGCAATCAGATGCGGGCCCAGGCTGCCACCGGATGTGTCGCCGGTGGCATATTGCGGCAACTGGACAAAGATCAGCGGGTTGTGGCCCTGGTCGGCGACAGGGTCGGATCCCGCCGCCAGATCTGCCACGGGGGCGCCATGGGTGGAACGATAGCCCAGCGAATGCCGCTCGGTCTGCGTGAAATCGGCCAGGTGGGCGTCGCGATAGGCGTTGTCGTCGTTCAGCAGTGCCGGACCCATATTCGCAGCCGCAATGGCATCGATCTGGGCGCCGGTGAACTCGCGTCCATAGGGCACATGACTGACATCCGGTGGCGCGCGAAACGGGCCGTCCTGAACCCAGGCAAATTTGATGCGTGTGTTGCCGTCCGATTGCAGAAACCGGGTCGAGAACAGCGGCAGGCCGATGTCGATCACCGCAGTGATCGCGGTGCAGGGTTCTGGCGGTGCTGTCGAGGGAGTGATGCCAGGCAGCGGGGTCTCGACCCCCTTGGCATCGTCGGGCAACCCGACACCATGCATCTTGAAAAAGATGTCGCGTGTGGGGTGCTTGGGGTCCTCGCTGGTGGTCGGTTCGGCCAGCAGGGCATAAAGCTCGCGCGTGGCCAGGATGGTATAGAACTGCTCTCGGGGTTTGCCGTCCCGGGGCGTGTCCGTACGCAGATACACCGCCGGGACCGCCAGACCGATGTCGCCGATCTGCCCCGAGTTCCGCTTGGCGTTGACCTCTTTCAGGAAGTCTTCCAGACGCTGCGGCAATCCCGCGATGTCGCCGCTGCGCAACCCGATGGTGATCGGAATCTGCGCCTGCGAGGACCGTTCCGCGTTCAACGGATCTGCGAAAAAGAACCAGTCCGACAGGGCATCGGTGTTGCGCGGCAGACTGTCGGGTTCCCAGCCCGTAGGCTGTTTGTATTTCTCGTTGGCCATCGCCATCTCCTCGGTCCTGGTGCGGGTGGGATCAGGCGGGTCTCAGACCTGCCATTCCTCGACGGCCTTGTCCCAGATGTACTTGAGAACCGGTGACCGACCATTGGCACCAAGGGGCTGACCGGCCGCGTTGATGCTGGTCGCACCGCCGGCCAGAGCCTGCTGCTGGCGGGTCGCAGGATCGAACATCGCCGCCCAGTCGAAATCGCCCGAGAACGCGGGACCGTTGAAGTACCAGGCGTCATAGCTGGTCTCGTGCGAGGCACGCGCAACCAGATACTGGCCCAGCGTCATGCCAAGGCAAGCACCGGCAGCACTGTCTGCAGGGAAGTGTACACCCGCCACCGTGCGGTTGATCGCGATCCGTGCGGCAAGCCGGAAGAACTGTGTCGGCCACATCGCACCCTGATAGTTGGGCACTCCGCTGGCATGCAGCAGGCGGGTCATCACGGTGGCCACGATATGCGCCTCGGTCGAGTGGCCAGAAGGCAGCGCGCCGTGCAGCGGGGTCGGGATCATCGGCTGGATCTGGGCCGAGTATTCGTTCGGACGCTTGCAGGCCAGCGCGTATTTCGCCCGTTGCTCCACGCAATAAGCAAGCCGCAGGGCCAGATCCAGAAGCTCCAGCGTCCAAGGCGTTCGGTCCGGATTCAGATAACAGATCGTCGCCATGTATGGCACGGGCGAGGCAAGCTGGGTGGTGATTTCCTCGGCGCGGTCGATGCGCAAGTCAGCGTATTGTTCGATGATGTCCAACTGGGCCCGAAACTGCGCTTCGGACGGCCGCCGAAAGCGCATTAGCGGTTGATAGGTCACCGTTGGCGGATTGTTCACACCAGGAACCGGGGCACTTTCGAGGTGCCAGAAATGGACGTTCTGTCCCTTCTTGTCGAAGCCGATACGCGAAAGAAGTTCGAATTCAGCCAGATGGCCGCGAACCTGTGCCCCAAGCAGATCCAGGTTTTCCGGGTCCTCCATGTTCAGCGGTATGGGTGTGTCCGACGCGGGCGGTGTCGTCCAGGTCCCCACGATACCGTCACGGTTCGTAATGGACCCAATGGGGGACGCGGATCCTCCACCCAAACCTGCAAGCCCCGCGAGACCTGCTGACTGTGACAGCCCCGCCAGCCCCGCAAGTCCGGCAAGCCCCGCAAGACCGGCTGATCCCGAAAGGCCCGCGAGACCCGCAAGACCCGCCAATCCTGCTTGTGGTTTGATGTCAGACATTACTCTCTCCCTGATCCACTATTTCGGCAATCCGGCTTCCTGAAGGATCGATGCCAACTGGCGCCCCTTTTCAAACCGCCCGGCCGGGTTGCGCGCCAACCATTGTCCTACCGTCAGGTTAGGCTCCAACACTGTGAGTTTCCTCACAGTATCTCGGGCTGCATCGCGCTCGCCGACGAGCCATTCGGCGATGGCCAGCGTCCTGAGCGTCGAGGTATGGGTGCTGTTCGCACGAATAGAGCGACGCGCCAGCATCAGCGCGTGATCGGCTTGATCATTGTAGATGTATGCCGCGGCTGCGAGGCAATCAAAGAAGTATTGCTGCGGATCCAGCGGCGACAGACGCAACGCGCGTTCGCAATACTTCACGGCCGAAGGGCCGTCATCGCTGAAGGCATAACAGGTGCCCAGCAGCAGGTTGGCCAGCGCATTGTTCGGATTGAACCGGATCGCCTCTTGGTATCGGTCCATCGCCTGATCGAAATTCTTGGTCAGGTTGGTGCTCACCAGCCCGTCGATGGTCAACGCCTGTTCGCAGTCCGGGTTGAGGTCCAGTGCGCGCGCGGTGTGCACCTCGGCCACGCGGGTGTCGTTGTCGGCGTCTTCGGTCCAGCCCTGCTGCACCCTCAGGACATGCCAGTTCCCCATCCAAGCCAGCGGCACCGAGTGCCGTGGATTGCGATCGATCACGGCCTCGAGCATCTTGTGTGACAGGTCGAAATCGCTGCGCGACAGCCGATACATCGCATTCACTGCGGCCAGCAGCAGCGTATAGCTTTCCAGCGTTCGAACCGGCAGGCTGCGGGCGCGTTGCATCTCGCGATTGATAATCGCACGGCCCACGGCCTCGGACACGGATGCAACAAGCGTCTGGTCGCCGGTCAGGACATTGCCCATTTTGTCCTGGAAGCGTTCAGACCAGATGACCTGGCGGCTGCGTACCTCGGTCAGATCCAGGCTGAGGATCAAATCCTCGCCATTCTCGATGACCGTTCCGGTCAGTACGTGATTGGCGCCCAGCGACTCGGCGATCTGATCGAGGGTGTGGTCGCCCTGGGCAAAAGGCGCGGTCGATAGGCGCGAGATCACGTTGACATATGCCGACTGGCCAAAGGCGCGGATCAGCTCTTCGGCCATGATCTGGCCGGTCGCAGCCCGGCCGCTGCCGCCAAGCGTGCGGAACGGGATGACAGCAAGACTGGGCAGCAATTGCTGACTTGCAGGCGGCGCGATGCGCGGCCGGACGGTCCCAGGCGGTGCGAATTTATAAGCACGAACCGGCTTGGTGACGTGTTTGAGGATGCACTCGCCCATGTCTTCGACATCCGCGTCGACACCTGATGTCACAAGGTCGCGAACCTCGGCCGAGCCCACCACCTCGCCCGCGTCAGCAAGACCTGCCAGCCGGGCGGCAAGGTTGACCTCGTGCCCATAGACGTCGTGGCGATCCACCATGACGTCGCCGACCTGCAATCCCAAGCGCAGGTGGATGCGGCTGTCGGGCTGCAAAGGTGCGTTCAGGTCATCGGCGAAGGCCAACGTATCAAAGGCAAGCCGCAGCGCGGTTCGAACCGATGTCATTTCCAGCAGCATGCCGTCGCCCAGGCTTTTGACCAGTCGGCCGCCATGCTTTTTCAAAAGGATGTTTTCGACATGGTTGACGATCGACAGCCAGCGACCGACCGCGTTCACCTCGTCCGCCTGGATCAATCTGACGGACTCGACAATGTCCACGATCAAGACCGTGCTTCGCGCGCTCGTGAACCAATCTGCCGACGCAGCCATGGGATGTGCTTCCGGAAAACACGCGGCCCGGGGCAGGCCGTGAACACCACCTGACCAAAGGCTAGCGGTTCAGGTCGCCCCAATCCAGCATAAATACAACGTCTTGGCCCGCTATTCGTCTTCGTGCCAGACGAATAGATCGGGCGACATGACAGGGTGATGATCGATGAAGTTCTCGAAATGCACGACCGTTGCATCGGGATCCGAGAACACAATCGCGTACTGGCCCGGCCCTTCGAGGCGCGGCACGTCCGAGATGTGGCGGTCAAGCCGAGTGGCGAAACTGTAGTGGCTGCCGCACAGGGTAGAGAAGGGCAGCCCCCGGAACACACCCGAGGTCGTCATGTGGACATGACCGGCGATGACATTGCGGATGTCCGGATGCGTCTGCAGAACATCGGCCAGGGCGTCATTGTCCTGCAAGCGGATGAAATCCATCGGGGACTGCAGATCCAGATGACAGTGATGCATCACGACAATGACCGGGCGATCCCGCACCTCGGCCAGTTGCGCCGCCAGCCATTCCAGTTGCGCCGCCCCGACAAGGCCGCTGACCAGACCGGGGTCGAGTGTATCGAGGACCAGGATGCACTGGTCGTCGGTATCGATCCGGTGGGCCGCACGGTCGAGTTGTGGATCGACGACATCCGCAAAGACCCGGGAAAAGTTGCCCCGATCGTCGTGGTTTCCCAATGTCAAATAGCTGGGCATCTTCAGGCGGTCGAAACACGGCTTCATGTCGCGATAGGCCTCGACCTCGCCATGATCGGCCAGGTCCCCGGCAAAAACACAAAAGGCCGCGTCCGCGTGGTGTCTGTTGATGTGATCGACCAGCGCATCCAGCCGCGTCAGGGTGTCGATCCCATGCGATGTTTGATCTTTCGGGACTACATGCAGGTCTGATGCGACCAGAAATTTGAGCATCACGGCCCCCCTGTTGTCCACCAACGCTGTACAGGACCCGGGGCCGGCCTACGTGCAGCACGGCACGCACTATTGCCCGGATCAGCCGGGCAAAGTGTCACCCGGGGAACTATTGCCCGACCTCGGCTGCGATCTGCGCGCGAGACTTGCGCGCCCGCTCGGTCGCGGATTTGAGCTGACCGCAGGCGGCCATGATGTCCTCGCCTCGCGGCGTGCGGATCGGGGTGGCATAGCCTGCGCGGTTCACGATCTCGGCAAAGG
>CAYWND010000042.1:0-1519 GCA_964459085.1 uncultured Oceanibium sp.
GGGTGAACCCGACCGAGATCGGTCTGGCCTATTACGACCGCGCAATGACGGTTCTGACCGGCGCATCCGAAGCCGACGAGATGGTCAACGCGATGCAAAGCGCGCCGCGCGGGTCGTTGCGGGTTTCGGTGCCTGTGACGTTTGGCATCAGCCAGGTTTCGGGCCTGATCGGAGAGTTCCTGACCGAGTACCCGGATGTTTCCGTCAACATGGTTCTGGACGATCGCTTTGTCGAACTGGTTGCCGAGGGCTACGACATGGCGATCCGTATCGGCACGCTGGAAGACAGCAGTCTGCGCGCCCGCAAATTGGCGGAAAGCCGGGCGATGATCGTCGCCAGCCCCGGCTATCTGGCGGCCAACGGCACGCCGCAGAACATCGACGATCTGTCCGACCACACGCTATTGCACTACTCAAACCTGTCGACGGGCAATTTCTGGCGACTGAAAACCAAGACCGGCGAAGAGCGGCATGTCAGGGTTGGCGGGCGCCTGACCGCCAACAATGGCGACAGCCTAAAGCACGCGGCGCTCAGCGGTTTGGGCATCGCGCTGCTGCCCGCGTTCATCCTGGGTGACGATCTCAAGCACGGCAATCTGGTGTCGATTCTGCCCGAGGTCGATCTGGATCTATTGGGGATCTATGCGGTCTATCCGCCGGGGCGGTTTACGCAGCCGAAGCTGCGCGCCTTCATTGACTATCTTGCCGAGCGGCTGAAGGGGCGCGGGCCCGACGACTGGCCGACCTAGATCCGCCGTTATCGCAGAACAATCTCGACACGCCGATTGCGCGCACGTCCCTCGTCGGTGGCGTTGCTGGCACGTGGCGCCAGAAATCCCGCGCCTTCGGCCGTCAGTCGACGAGGGTCGATGTCGTAGAGGTCAATCAATACCTGCCTGACAACAGCCGCCCGCGCGCGCGAGATGGCAACGTTGCTGTCCAGGCTGCCGCGATTGTCAGTGTGTCCAACCAGAATGGCGGATGCAGCGGGATTATCAGCCAGGTAATCGGCCACCGGGCGCAGTGCCTCTTCGGCGCCGTCCGGCGCGGTTTGCGCCCCGGGCTCGAATGTCAGACCCTCCAATACCGCGCGCCCCCGGGTCGCCAGTTGCTGTGCCAGATCCCCGGCGGCTGGATCTGATGTTGAAGCGGTTGTCGCGGCGACAAGGTCAGGGCGCGCCTCGGGCGGGGCAACCTCGGTCACCTGAAGAAACAGACCACGTGGCGTGCGGCTGGCAATCAGTCCGATCTGGCCACGCGTTCCGGCGGTCGCCAACCAGGCAAAGTCGTCCAGCGCAAATTCCATGTTCGGCGGGCGGACGAGATCCACTGCCATTCTGAAATCGAACCCGCCGCACTGCCTGGTCTCGCATTGAAACAGGCTGCGAAAGCCTGCCCCGGCAAGCTGTGGCTTCAGCGCGGACAAAAGACCGGCGGGTGTCAACTGGTCCGCAGGCATCCGAAAGGTTCGAACGACCATGCGGCCATCCGCGGTTCGGGTCGGTCCGGACGCCCCGTC
>CAYWND010000042.1:1619-11546 GCA_964459085.1 uncultured Oceanibium sp.
AAGGCAGCGACCGAAATCAGGTCAAAGATCTCGGCCTCGGACAGTCCAGCCTGCCGCAGCGCGTCGCGGTCGGAATCCTCAACGGATGCGCTGTCGCGGGTCAGCTTTACCGCAAAGTCCATCATCGCCCGCTGCCGCCGTGACAGGGGGGCCATCCGGTAGTTCATCACCAGCGCCTCGCCCAGTTGCGGATCACCGGACAGGGCCCGAACCGCAGCGCCATGCGCGACCAGGCAATAGTAGCATTTGTTTTCGGCGGACACGACCACGGCCACCATTTCGCGCTCGAGCTTGCTGAGGCCGCTGTCGGCCAGCATCAGCTCGTTATACATCGCCGTGAACGCGTTCAGTTTCCCAATATCGTGGGCATGCGCCAGCAGGACGTTGGGCACCAAGCCCAGCTTTTCGCGGCAGATGTCGAAGTATTTCTGGGTCTCTGCAGGCAGCGGATCCACAGGGTCAAGGTCCAGGGCAATCGGCCGGTCGGGGTGCATGTCGATCTCCGTTATTCGCAAGCGATACGGTAATGGTAGTGTCCCAGCGGCGCCATCCCCAGACGCTGATACAGCCGGATCGCGCCGCTGTTGGCCTCGGTCACTGCCAGTGCCAGGCGGTTTGCGCCAGTGTCACGGGCCCAATCGAACGCCTCGGCCAGTAGGCGCGATCCCACTCCGCTGCGGCGACAGTCCTGCAGGACTTCGATCGCATGCACCATTGCGATGTCACCGCTGACCGCGGCAAAGGCGACGCCTGCCGGCCGGTCGGCGGATCGGGCCAGCAGGTATGTCTTTGGTCCCGGCGTGCGATCCATGACTGCAAGGCGTTGGGGACCGATGCCGCCCGCCTGCCAGATTTCCTCGATGATGCGCAGCGGTGCCTGGCACCGCGTCACCTGATTGCGTTCGGCCCTGGTCTGATCGCTGGACGTTACGGGCCGTCCGTAGATCACCACCGGATCGACAATGCCATAGCCCAATGCGGCCAGCTCCTGATCCAGACCCAGATCGCCCTGCCGGATCATAAACAGCGGCGTTTGCCCCAAGCCGCGCATTTCAGCGACCGCATCTTCGATCCGCGCGCCGACCGTTGTGATCGTCGCTGCCGAAACACGCTTTCCACCCCCTGCGCCATCACGAATCGTCCAACCGGCAATTTCGCGCATCGCCCGGGGCATCCAGGTGCCATCCATCGCCTTCACCACGTCGGCAGCGGTCAGTGCGCTTGGCATCACTGGTCTCCTCTCTCCGAACTTCTGGGAATACGCAGAATTGAATAGACTGCCAATCCTGTCGAAAAAAATTCATTTGACGGTCCGGGATATCTCGGTATGTTACCGCTAACATTCTGACTCGGATCCGTCCGATCAAAGGAATAGGGGATGCGGCCTTACTAGGGCCTTGGTCGTGTTCCTTCCTCTGCAAGGGGTGTTTCGCGTGGTTCTCCCCACACGCATCCCTTGCAGAAGCCCATTGCGTCATGCTGGCACTTGCAGCCAGCGACAGACGGTGTAGACAGGCGGCGCGTCCCATCGGGGCGCGCCGTCGCTGTTGAACGCCAGAACCTGGAAAGGATCCTTCCATGACCACCAAAGTCGCAATCAACGGATTTGGCCGGATCGGGCGCAACGTGCTGCGTGCCCTGATGGAAAGCGGAAAGTCGGATATCGAGGTTGTGGCAATCAACGACCTTGGGCCGGTTGAAACCAACGCGCACCTTTTCAGGTACGACAGTGTCCATGGCCGTTACAATGGCACCGTAACGGTTGACGGAGATACGATTGACGTTGGTGCGGGGCCGATCCGCGTAACAGCCGAACGTGACCCCAAGGCATTGCCCTGGGCGGATGTCGATGTCGCGTTGGAGTGTACCGGGATCTTCACCGCGCGGGACAAGGCCGCGATGCATCTCGAGAACGGCTCGAAAAAGGTGCTGATCTCGGCGCCGGGCGCGGGGGCGGACAAGACCGTGGTCTTCGGTGTGAACCATCAGTCGATGACCGCGGACGACATTGTCGTGTCCAACGCATCCTGCACCACGAACTGCCTGGCACCTGTCGCCAAGGTGTTGCAGGACAGCTTCGGGATCCTGTCAGGGTACATGACAACTGTTCATGCCTATACCGGAGACCAGCCCACGCTGGATACCATGCACAAGGATCTCTACCGCGCGCGGGCTGCCGCGCTGAGTATGATCCCGACCTCGACCGGTGCTGCCAAAGCGGTCGGCCTGGTGCTGCCGGAACTGGCGGGCAAGCTGGACGGGTCGGCCATCCGGGTGCCGACGCCCAATGTTTCGGTCGTCGATTTGAAGTGCATTCTACAGAACCCGGCAACCGCTGATGACGTCAACGGTGCCATGAAAGCGGCTGCGGACGGCGCGCTGAATGGCATCCTTGCTTGCGAGGAGGCACCGCTGGTCTCTTCGGATCTCAACCATGATGCGCATTCGTCGATCTTTGCGGCGCCCCAGACAAAGGTCATGGAGGGCGGGATGGTCCGCGTGATGAGTTGGTATGACAACGAATGGGGTTTCTCCAACCGCATGCTGGACACGGCCCGCCACATGGCAACGCTTTGACATCAAAGCCAGTTATTTAAAGATTTAGCCAACCGGCTGGCGCAGGCCGGTTGGAATTCACCTCTCCTCAACTTCTGGCCTGCATACACCCCCGAACGGTGTTTCAGCCCAAAGGACCGGACAGCCGGGTAGCCCGGCACGGCAATCGCGCGTCCCCCTTTTTCGCTGAACTCCAGGAACTGAAGGGGACGCTGCGGGCATGTCGGAAACCGGCACGGAACAAGCACACACTGTCGAGATACCGGCCAGCGCCGGCCTGCAAGAGGCCGTGGAATTGGCCGACACCCTCAAGGCGCTGGAGCCATCGACGCCACTGGTCTTCGACGCATCCAATGTCGAAGCCATTTCGACCCCCTACATACTGACAATCGTCAGCGCGCTGAAATCGCGTGCGGACATCCAACCTCCGGCGCAGGTTGCCAAGCCCGCGAATGCCTTCCTCGACGGCTTTTCCGACCTCGGCCTTTTCCAGGACCTGATGAAGATGGAGTTTCTTACATGAGCGTTGTTCTGGCAGTTGACGATACGCGCGCACTGCGCGCCATGCTTGCGGACTGCCTCAAGAAGGGCGGGCACGAGGTCATCCTCGCCGCGGACGGGGTAGAGGCTCTGGACCAGCTTCGCAGGCACAAGCCCGACATGGTGATCACGGATCTCAATATGCCGCGGATGAACGGGCTCGATTTCATCGAGGCCGCGCGACGCGAACCCGAGGGGCAGGCGCTGCCGATGCTGCTGCTGACGACCGAAACTGCACAATCGCTGAAGGATCGCGCCAAGGCCGTAAAGGCGACCGGGTGGCTGACCAAGCCGTTCGATCCCAATCAGATCCTGTCCCTGGTGGACCAACTGGCCTAGGCGCGCGGAGACGACGATGGATGACGACGAGGATTTTGAGGCCCTATTCTTTTCCGAGGCGCGGGAGCTGCTGGACGCCCTGGTCGAGCATCTGAACCTGCTGGCTGACGAAGAGGGCGATGAAGAGACGGTTCATGCCGCATTCCGCGCTGTGCACTCGGTCAAGGGCGGTGCCGCGGCCTTTGGGTTCGATCAACTTATTTCGTTCGCGCATATCTTCGAAACGGTTATGGACCAGATCCGCGAGGATCGACTGGAACTCACACACGATATCGCTCAGACCCTGCTTCGCTCGGGTGACATGATGCAGGTGCTGGTCGAGAACGCGCAGGCGGGTAACGACGCTGCGCCGGATGGCCTTGGGAAACTGACCGCGGAACTCGAAGCCCTCGCAGGCGAAGAAAGCGAGGAGGCTGCTGACGACGCTGGTGAACCTGCGGCCGAGCTGTCCGATGACGTGGATGTTCCGGCGGTCGACGACGCACCACCCGCCGAAGCGGTGATCGAGTCCGAAGATGGCGACGGTGAAGATGAAGTCGTCAGCGCTGTTACGCTGCGCTTCACGCCGGACCCCGAATTTTTCGACTCTGGTCACGACCTGCTGCGTCTGATCAGGTCAGCCCGGGACATCGGCCTTGCATCGGTCCACGCCGATGGTGATGTGCCCAAGCTGGAGTCCTTTGACCCGAAGATCTGTCCGATCGGTTGGGAATTCGAGTTCCAGACCTCGGAGGGTCTCGATAGGATCGAACAGTTTTTCGAGATCTACAGCCACACCGCGCAGATCGAGTTCCTCGATCTCGACGACCAGGATGATGACGAAGATCAAGGGGTGTCGGAGGACGCCGATGCCGCCACTGACGATCTCGCTGCCGAGGGATCGGGCGGGACCGCTGCCGATGACGCTGGCCCAGCGGAAGCCGAAGACAAGGCCGAGGCTGCAGCAAGCGCCCCGGCCTCTGGTGGCGGTGATACTGGGGGCGAGGCAAGCCCCGCTGCTGCCCCCAAGACCGATGCGGCCGCCGAGTCCAAACCGCGCCAGGCCAACGGATCCGGGGCGCAAAAGTCGGGATCGCTGGACGCGAACAAGTCACTACGCGTCGAGATTGCGCGCATCGATCGGCTGGTCAACCTTGTAGGCGAAATGCTGATTACCCAGGCCGCAATTGCTCAGCAGGTGTCTGACCTGGGCGCGGCCGGGTCTGCGGACCTTTCGATGCCGGTCGAGACGATGTCGCGGCAGCTTCGGGAGTTGCAGGAAAGCGTGATGGCGATCCGCGCACAACCCGTGAAAAGTGTCTTTCGACGGATGCCGCGCGTCGTTCGCGATCTGTCCGAGAAGCTGGGGAAAGAAGCGCGGCTGGAACTGTTCGGGGAACACACCGAGGTTGACGCCACGGTGATCGAGGAGTTGACCGAGCCGCTGACGCACATGATCCGCAACTCGATGGATCACGGCCTGGAACCCAATGACGAACGCGAGGCGGCCGGAAAACAGCGCGTCGGTCAGATCCGGCTTAGCGCGGAACATCAGGGCGAACGGGTCATCATCACGATCGAAGACGATGGACGTGGGGTCAATCGCGAGCGGGTGCGCCAGAAGGCCATCGAACGCGGCCTGCTCTCGGCCGAAGAGAGCATCTCGCCCGAAGAGATTGACAACCTGATCTTCCACCCCGGCTTTTCGACGGCCGAAGAGGTTTCGTCGGTCTCGGGCCGCGGCGTGGGCATGGATGTGGTCAAGAAGAAGATCGTGTCGTTGGGCGGGCGCTGCAGCCTTGTCAGCACGCCCGGCAAGGGCACGCGGTTCGAGATCACGCTGCCGCTGACCCTGGCGGTCATGGACGGGATGACCATTCGCGTGGACGGGCAGAAATACATCCTGCCGCTGTCCACGGTGGTCGAAGCCCTGCATGTCGAACGCGCGGATGGAAAGCCACTGCCTGATGGCAGCATACTTCTGGAACGCCGAGGTGACTATCTCAAGCTGGTGTCCCTGCGCGCGGCGCTCGATCTTCCGCACAGCGAAAACGATCGCGAGATGGCGATCGTCGTGGACACCGAGGCCACCGGTCATGTCGCCCTGATCGTCGACGAATTGATCGATCAGAGACAGATCGTCCTCAAGTCGCTCGAAACCAACTTTCGGCAGGTCGATGGCGTATCCGGCGCAACCATCCTCGGGGATGGGCAGGTCGCCCTGATCCTCGATGTTAGCTCACTCATTCGCAAGTTTACTGGCAACCCTTCAATGTCCGGGATGATGCACTGATGACACCTGATTTCACACCCGCCACCCAGACCGCGTCGTCCTCGGCCACTCGGGTTGACGAGAAGCACTTTCAATACGTGACCTTCACGGTCGGGGACAGCACCTATGGCGTCGACATCAAGCTGGTCCGCGAGATCAAGCAGTGGTCCCAGACCACGACCTTGCCCCATCAGCCGTCCTTTACGCGGGGCGTGCTGAACCTGCGCGGAACGATCGTCCCGGTACACGACCTCAGGGCGCGTTTCGGCGGTGCGCTGACCGAGGTGACCGAGGATCATGTTGTCGTGATCGTCTGGATCGGCAGCAAGACGGTGGGGGTCCTGGTCGACACCGTGTCGGATATCATTTCCGTGGCTGAGTCCGAGATCCGTCCGGTCCCGGAATCCGGCCAGTTTCGCGACGCTGCTGTCGTCGATGGTCTGGCGACGATTCAGGGGACAATGGTCGCGTTGCTAGATTTGAACACGCTGTTCCCGGCCAGCGACGACGGGATGATGTAAGTCGATGTCGGCACAGTTCGGGATTGCAGCGCCTCGTGGTGCCACCACATCGGCAGAGGGCGATCAAACACTGCTGACTGATGATCAGCTTGACCGCATTGCTGTACGGCTGGAGCGGATGGCGGGGATCATTGTCGACCGTGAGAAGCGGCAGATGATCCACACTCGGATCAGCAAGCGGTTGCGCGCGACCGGCATCCCGGATGTGGAAAGTTACCTGACGGATCTCGACAAAAAAGGCGATCCCGAGGAACTGCAGCTGTTCCTCAATGCCCTGACGACAAATCTGACATCGATGTTCCGGGAAGGCCATCACTTCGAACACTTCTCGGGCGAGGTGGTGACTGCCGCGCGCAATGCCAGAAAGACGCGCTTGAGAATCTGGTCGGCCGGTTGCTCCACCGGGGAAGAGCCTTATTCGATTGCGCTGTCCATTCTTCGCATCTGCAATCCGATCCCTGCAGACTACAAGATCCTCGCGACCGATCTTGACACCGCTGTCCTGGCACAGGCCGAGACGGGCGTTCTTCCACCACAGAAGGTGAAAGGGATACCGCCGGATCTCGCGGCCCTGGTGCGCAAGGACCCGGACACCGGTGGTGCGAAAATCCCCGCTGCTGCCATGGGTGCAATCACCTTCAAGCAGCTCAACCTGAATTCGGATTGGCCCATGAAGGGCCCGTTCGACGCGATCTTCTGCCGCAACGTCATGATCTACTTCAGTTCAGAGACCAAGGCGGCGCTGGTCGATCGCTTTGCCCGCATCCTGCAGCCTGGTGGATTCTTGTATCTCGGGCATTCCGAAACCGTTCTGGGGGATCACCCGCTGCTCGAACCGATCGGCACAACCAGCTATCGGCGGAGGTCTGCATGACAGGTGCCCAGGCGCTGGCCTCTCAGACCGTCTATTTTGAACGGCGGGTGAACGCCAACGTATTTCCGGTTCTGCCGGGCGAGCATCTGGTCATCGACGACAAGGATGCGGCGATCGGTACCTTGTTGGGGTCGTGTGTCGCGGCTTGTATCCGCGACCGGCGCACTGGCATCGGCGGCCTGAACCACTTTCTGCTGCCTGGCAAGGAAAGCAACCAGTCCGCACGCTATGGCGTCTATGCGATGGAAGTATTGATCAACGAAATCCTGTCCCGTGGCGCCACCAAACCCGATCTCGAGGCCAAGGTCTTTGGCGGTGCTGCAGTGATCGAACGCAGCAAGGGCGGCAATATCGGCGCCTCTAATGCGGACTTTGTGAAAACCTATCTTCAGAACGAGGGCATTCGCGTTCTGTCCGAGGACCTCGGCGGCAGCCGGGGTCGGCGGCTTTACTACTTTCCGGGCGGTGGGCACGCGCGCGTCCAGTACATGAACAATGCGGAAAGCAGGGATGCCGCACTCACCGAACAGCGCCTGGACAAGCAATTGACGACCAAACCCCGGTCCGGAACAGTGGAGCTTTTCTGATGATCCAGCCCACCGATACCCCGCGCAAGGTTCGTGCGCTCGTCGTGGACGACAGCCGATTGATGCGCCGCATTTTGTCCTCGTCGCTTCGGGAAGGCGGCCGGATCGAGGTCGTAGGGACCGCGGCGGACACGTCCGAGGCCCGAACGTTGATCAAGTCCCTCAACCCGGATGTCGTTACGCTGGACGTCGAGATGCCGGGTATGGACGGGATCACGTTTCTGCGCAAAATCATGGAGTTGCGGCCCACGCCCGTCGTCATGGTCTCGACGCTGACGGCTGCCGGTGCCGACACGACCCTGACGGCTCTGGCAATTGGCGCAGTGGATGCCCTTCCAAAGCCCGCCGGGCGCGAGGAGTTGGCCGACTTCGGGCGACTGCTGCGTGAAAAGGTCGAAAACGCGGCCAGTGCCCGCTTGCAACCGGCACGAATCGCCGGAGCCGCTGACGAGGTTGCCTCGCCGGCCCCAAAGATGCACAGCCCGCGCCGGCCCGGTGGCATAGTGCCCCGAATGATCGCGATCGGGTCGTCGACCGGCGGGGTCAGCGCGCTGGGACAATTGCTCGAGGGGTTGCCGGCGACCTGCCCGCCGATAGTGATTACGCAGCATATGCCACCGATGTTTACCGCCAGACTGGCGGCGCGGCTGGACGACGTTCTGCCAATGGATGTGGCCGAAGCCAGGGACATGGAAGACATCAGGTCGGGCATGATCCGCATCGCGCCGGGCGATGCCCATCTGTGCGTTCAAAAGTCCGGGTTGGGGGTTGTCACCCGATTGGACGAGTCGGGTCCGATATCCGGTCACCGCCCCTCGGTTGACGTGATGTTCAACAGTGCCGCAACCGCGGTCGGGCGCAGTGCGATCGGCATCATTCTGACCGGCATGGGTCGGGATGGCGCGGCCGGTATGCGCGCGATGCGCAACACGGGCGCCTACTGCATCGGACAGAACGAACGCAGCTGCGTTGTCTATGGAATGCCCAGGGCCGCACGAGAGTTGGATGCTGTGGACGAAGAGCTCGATCTGAGGGAAATCCCATCCCGGGTTTGTGGGTTTCTTAACGAGCCGAGCGCTATGAAGAAACCGGCATAGGTGAAGGAGTCGGAGAATGCCCGCTGCAAAGTCTTTGAAGATTCTGGTTGTGGACGATCAGCAGAGCATGAGGGGTCTGGCCCGCCAATGCCTCAAGAAACTGGGCGTGCTCGATGTAGCGCTTGCCGCCTCGGGCGACCAGGCGCTGGAGGTTATGGGCCAACAGAAATTCGACGCCGTCATCTCGGACCTCAATATGCCGGGATTGTCGGGCGTGGAACTGGCCCAAAAAATCAAGAGCCATCCTGTCCTGCAATCGACACCGGTTTTCCTGGCCACATCTGAATCCTACCGCGATCGCGCCTCGGACGAGACGGTCGATCACTTCGTGGCCAAACCTTTCAGCGTCGCAGACATGCGAAACGCGATCGAAGCCCACCTGGGCGCGCTGAGCTAGCACCTGCGTCCAGGCAGGCGCACCGCTCGCCGCCATTGTCCTCGTAGGCCTGTAGCAGTCCTGTGCCAGGGTATCCAATTCTGGCGCAACCCATATCGCCAGTTGGTGGCTGGCGCGCGCCATTCTGTTTCCTGCGGCCCCGGCGCGACGTGCATTCCGGCACGAGCCCGAGGCGCACAATCCGTGGCCACGCTTGAACCTCATCCCCTTCTGTGATCCTTAGTCGTCATCCGCGCAACATGCGTGCAATCACGATACCCAGGGGAGATGACGACATGCTGGATACGACCGATCTTGCCAACCTGCTGAGCGACCCCAGCCTGTTGGTCGACAAGGGATATGTTGCCGGCGAATGGGTTGGTGCCGACAGTGGCGCCAGTTTTGATGTCACGAACCCCGCCCGCGGCGATGTGATCTGTACCGTCCCGGATTTCGGCGTGGATGAAACCCGACGCGCGATCGACGCAGCCTATGCCGCCCAGAAGGCCTGGGCCGCCAAGACCGGCAAGGAACGCTCGGCCGTTCTGGCCACCTGGAACCGGCTGATGATCGAAAATGCCGACGACCTGGCGCTGATCCTGACGGCCGAAATGGGCAAACCGCTGGCCGAGGCCAAGGGGGAAATCCTGTATGGGGCCAGCTTCATCGAATGGTTCGCCGAAGAGGCCAAGCGCGTCTATGGCGAGACCATCCCCGGCCACCAGCCCGACAAACGACTGGTCGTGGTCAAGCAGCCTGTCGGCGTTGTCGCCTCGATCACGCCTT
>CAYWND010000043.1:0-9622 GCA_964459085.1 uncultured Oceanibium sp.
TCAGCCGCCCCACCCGCAAGGACGCCTGCAGTCCCAGTGCAATCTCGGTCTGCATGTCGGCCAGCTTCTTCTGGAACAGCTGAGTCTGCGCCAGCGGCTTGCCGAACTGCTTGCGATCCAGCCCGTATTGACGCGCCGCATGCCAGCAGGCCTCGGCCGCGCCCATTACGCCCCAGGAAATGCCGTATCGCGCGCGGTTCAGACAGCCAAACGGCCCTTTCAGGCCCTGAACACCGGGCAGCAGGGCATCCTCGCCCACCTCGACCCCGTCCATCACGATTTCGCCCGTGACGGACGCGCGCAAGCTCAGCTTTCCGCCGATCTTGGGTGCTGACAGGCCCGCCATACCTTTTTCCAGGACGAACCCGCGGATCTTGCCGTCATGAGCTTCGGATTTGGCCCAGACCACGAACACATCCGCAATCGGGCTGTTCGATATCCACATCTTCGATCCGGTCAGGCGATAGCCGTCCGAAGTCTTCTCGGCCCGGGTCTTCATCCCTGCAGGATCCGATCCGGCATCGGGTTCGGTCAGACCGAAACATCCGATCAATGTGCCTGCCGCCAGTCCGGGCAGGTATTTCTGCCGCTGCGCGTCGGTGCCGTAGGCATAGATCGGATACATCACCAGGCTGGACTGGACCGACATCATCGACCGATAGCCCGAATCCACGCGTTCGATCTCGCGCGCGACCAGCCCGTAGGCGACATAACCCGCGCCGACCCCGCCATACTCTTCGGGGATCGTGGATCCCAACAGGCCCATCTCGCCCATCTCGGCAAACACTTCGGGTTCCACGGACTCATCGGCATAGGCCCGACCTACCCTTGGCTGAAGCTTCTCCTGCGCATAGGCCCGCGCGGCATCGCGGATCATGCGCTCGTCTTCGGCCAGTTGGTCTTCGATCAGGAACGGATCGGCCCAGTCAAAGCTGGCCAGATCTGGGGCATCCTTGGGCGAAAGGTCCTTGGGCATCGCATCCTCCGCACGTCGCTAGGTTCGGCGCCTTTCTGCGCCAGCGCAGGCGAAAACACAAGCGGCGCGGACTGCCCGGCATTTCTGGCCCTAGTGTGCCATCAGTGTGCAGCAAGGCGGGGTATCCAGGATGGCCTGGGTCGTCCCGCCGAAAATCCGTTCGCGCAGGCGGGAATGGCCATAGCCGCCCATCACCAGCAGATCCGCACCAGCCGCAGCAACCTGATCGGCAATCACCTCTTCGACCATATGGCCTTCGGCAGGCATCTTCACGACCTCGCAGCCGATATCATGATGGCCCAGATACGTTGCCAGAGTGGCCCCCGGTTCCTCGCCATGTCCCAACGAGGTCGGCACCGGATCAACCAACAACAGGCGCACCTCACGCGCGCGTTTTAGGATCGGCAGGGCAGCCTTGACCGCGCGGGCCGCCTCGGGCGTGGCATTCCAGGCGACAATCACACATTCGGGCGTCAACGAGGCGCCTCCGGGCAGATCGCCGATCAGGATCGGCGTGCCACTTTCAAACAGCGCGCCGGTGACAATGGCATGCCGCAGCAATCGGTCGCCGGTCTGATCCTCGTCGACCAGAACGAGATCGGCATACCGGCAGGCACTGGCCACGATGTCGGCAAGACCCGCAGCACCGGCGACATGAGCCACAACGTCCCCCGGCTGGGCCTTGTCGGACAAATACGCTTCGACCGCATTGGCGCGCTCGCGTGCCCAGTCGCGTGCCCGCTGCACCTCCAGCGTCCAGGTCTCGCCCGACAACATGTCATAGGCCGATGCGGGTGCCGGCGGTGCCTCGGCCACAACCAACACCCGCAGATGCCGACCTTCGGCCAGCGCAATCGCCCGATCAAGCAGGGCATCGTCCTGATCCGGACGGATCACGACAAGCAGGGTTCTGATGTGCATTTCTGCCTCCGAGTTATGCTTTTCAACAGCCTAGCACGACCCAAAGCCTGGGAACTTGTCCCCGATCAAAAACCGGTCAGATAACGTTACGTTCGGCCAATGGCACGCCGTCCGTGATCCGCGCATAGCCAAGCGGCGACAAATCCAGCGTGCGAAAGCAGCCATGCACCACCATTTCACCCACGCCACGACCCATCGCGGGCGACTGCTGCAATCCATGCCCCGAAAACCCGTTCATCAGAACGAAACCGTCCAATCCTGGTACGGGCCCGACGATCGCATTCTGATCCAGTGTGTTCATGGCATAGTGCCCGACCCAGGATCGCAGAACCCGAACGCGTTCGAACGCCGGGATACGCGCGGCGATCGCGGGCCAAAGCTTTTCCTCCCAGATCCCCGGTTCCTCGCCGAAGTCATCAGGCGCCACCGCCACGTCCGGCCCCATCGGGCCACACCCGGCCATGTACGCCGCCCCGTCCGACCGCATATGGACCCCCGAGGGATCGATCACCAGCGGAATTCGCCCGGGCGGATCGGCGGCCTCGAAGACGTATGTATATCGTCGCCGCGGCTCGACAGGCAGGTCCACGCCCGCCATGGCCGCAACCTGTGCCGCCCGCGGCCCCGCCGCATTGACGACCATGCCAGTCGAGACACGGGTCCCATCCGCCAGCCCGACACCAGTCACGCTTGCGCCTGACCGGTCAACCTCCGTGACCTCTCCGGCGCGATATTCTACGCCCAGGGCCCGCGCCCGCCGCTTCCACCACTGAAACATGGTCTGGCCATCAAAATAGCCTTCGTCCCGGCTGCCCCAGCTTGCCAGCACCACATCATCGCTGACCAGCATACCGAACCGTGCCGCAAGCGCATCACGGTCCAGCAATACCGTCCCCGCCCCCTGCGCCTGCTGAGCTTTCGCATTCTCACGCAGAACACCGGCCTTCTCGGGCGTGTCGGCCAGATAAAGATAGCCAAAGTCATCCAGAATGATCTCTGGCGCCTCTGCATCCCCAATCCGGGCCGCGAAGTTCCGCAGATAGTCCACCCCGAACCGCGATATCTCGATGTTCAGTGGATTGGAAAACTGCTGACGGATGCAGGAATTGGAATGCGAGGTCGAGGCAAACTCGTAGCTGGGATCCCGCTCGACGACCAGAACACGGCCGTCGAAATCAGGATCCGAGGCGATGAAATACGCGGCGGCCGATCCCATTATCGCGCCGCCCACGATCACGACATCGAAGGCCTCAGCCACTCAGATGCGCCCGCGCATCCGCCAGTGCCTTTTCCGCCCCGCGCGCCAGAATTCCCATGTCCAGACCCACGGCCACGAAATCGAATCCCTCGTCCAGCACCTGCCCGACCAGAGGGCCACCGACCAGGGTACCCACCGGACATCCCATCGCCTTGGCCCGGCGCGCGCAGGCGAAAATCTCGTCCCACACTCCCGGGTCAGCAATCTGGCCCAGCTTGTCCATGCTGGCGGCAATATCCGCCGGCCCGAAAAACACCCCATCCACACCGTCAACGCCCGCGATCTCTTCGACCCGTTCCATAGCCTCGACCGTTTCGACCTGCACCAGGATCGCCGTCTCGGCCTCGACCGTTTGCAGATAGGCCTTGTCGCGCCCGTACCGGGTCGCACGCGAGGTGCCGCCGAACCCGCGCACCCCGCCGGGCGGATACCGACAGGCCGCCACCGCGGCCTCGGCCTCTTCGCGGGTCTGGATCATGGGGAACAACAACCCCGGTACACCGATGTCCAGCAACCGTTTGACCACCACCGTATCCATCCAGGGTGGCCGCACCATCGTCGTCGGCCCCATGCCGCGCGTCGCATTCAACTGGTTGACCAGCGTGGGTATGTCGTTGGGCGCATGTTCCATATCCAGCATAAGCCAGTCGAACCCCGCATCCGCCACGACATCCGTCGGCGCCACCGCGCAGGAACTGACCCACAGGCCGATCTGTTGTCGTCCGGCCTTCAGACCGGCCCTGAAATCATTGGTTTCCACGCTGCTCTCCTTGGTCTCAAACCAGATGCGGACCCAAAAGGTCCATGTCAAAGGCCACACCGGTCCCGGGCACGTCGGGGGCCACCGCCTGCCCGTCCTCCAGTACCAGTGGTCGGGTGGTGTAGGTATCGATGGGGAACGAATGGATCTCGATCAATCCCGGATTTGGCTGTGCCGCCACCAGGCTGACATGCAACTCCTGCATGCCGTGGCTGCACACCGGCAGACCCCCCTCTCGGCTCATCTTAGCCACGCCCAGCCAGCCGCTGATGCCCCCGCAGTTCGAAGCATCGGGCTGAATATAGGACAGGCGCGACACCGCCAGCGCGCGCCGGAACTCGGCCGCGATATGCAGGTTCTCTCCCATTGCCAGGGGCACGCCCGTCGTCTCGGCAATCACGGCATATCCTTCGAAATCATCCGGATCGGTGGGCTCTTCGAACCATAGCACATTCAGGCGCGCAAATCCGTTGGCCGCACGGATCGCGGTCTCGCGGTCCAGCGCATAGTTCGCATCCACCATGAATGCCCGGTCAGGCCCCAGAACCTCGCGCACGGCGGCCGCGCGCTCGAAATCCTCGTCCAGATCGGGGCGCCCTACCTTGATCTTGATCCCATCAATGCCCTTGGCCAACTGCGCCTCGACATTGCTGACCAGTTTATCCAGGGAATAGGCCAAATCGATCCCGCCGTAATACGCCCCGCAACGCTGCGCGGTGCCACCGGCCATCTGCCACAACGGCTGGCCCGAGCGTTTGCCGCGCAGGTCCCATAGCGCGATGTCCACAGCCGAGATTGCGAAACTGACAACGCCGCCGCGCCCCACATAATGCAGATGCCAATGCATGTCCTCGAATCGCGCGGCCACGTCCGACCCGTCCCGCCCTTGTAGCATCGGCGCCAGATCTCGGGCGATGATCTCGCGCACCGCCTCGCCGCCCCGTCCACCGGTGTAAGTGTACCCGACACCCTCGCTGCCATCGGCCAGCCGCACGGTCGCGGTGATCAGATGGAAATGCGTGTGATCCCCGTGCTTGGCATCCACCAGCACCTCGGCCAGCGGGACGGCATAAAGCGCCGCCTCGACCGATACGATCCGATCGCCATCCTTCATGTCCCGCGTTTCCCCATTGGCCTTGGTTTGCAATCAGGTATACCAAGACCACAACATCACGCCACCCGAGAAACCGACATGCAGGAAACCTGGCGCTGGTTCGGACCCGCCGATCCGATCTCGATCCCCGACATCCGTCAGGCGGGTGCCGCCGGTATCGTGACCGCGCTGCACCACATCCCGCCCGGGACTGTTTGGACGCCTGACCAGATCGAGCGGCGCATGGCAGAATGCGCGCCTTTGCCGTGGACGGTGGTGGAAAGCCTGCCGGTGTCCGAGGCGATCAAGACCGGCGGGCCGGATGCGTCCACGCACGTCGCGGCATGGAAGGACAGTCTGGCCAATCTCGCCGCAACGCCGGGTGGTCCGCGGGTGATCTGCTATAACTTCATGCCGGTGCTGGACTGGACCCGGACCGAGTTGCGCCATACGCGCCCAGACGGGGCCCAGACCATGCGCTTCGATCTGGTGGATTTCGCGGCTTTCGATGCGTTTATCCTGGCCCGCGATGGGGCCGAGGGTGACTATGACGCGGATGTGCTGGCCCAGGCCCGCGGCCGCGCGGCCGCCATGTCCGAAAGCCAGATATCCGATCTGACCACCAACATCATCGCGGGCCTTCCGGGGACCGAGGAGCACTGGACCACCGACACCCTTGTGGCCGCGCTGGCCGCCTATGACGGGATTGATGCCGATGCGCTGCGCGCCAACCTGACCGCATTCCTGGCCCAGGTCGCGCCGGTCGCGCAGGATCTGGGATTGCGACTCTGCTGTCATCCCGACGATCCGCCGTGGCCGCTCCTGGGTCTGCCCCGGGTCGTCTCGACCGGGGCGGATTATGACGCCCTGCTGGCCGCATCGGACCTGCCTGCCAACGGGATCACCTTTTGCACCGGCTCGCTGGGCGCGCGCCCCGACAACGACCTGACCGCGCTGGTCGCACGGTTGGGTCCGCGCATCCACTTCCTGCATTTGCGCAACGTCCGGCGCGAGGGGCCGGGGCATCCTGTCAGCTTTTTCGAAGACGCGCACCTGGCCGGAAATACGGACATGGTCGCGGTCCTGCGCGCCGTTCTGGCCGAAGAAACGCGGCGCGCGGCGCAGGGCCGTGCGGACGCGCAGATCCCTATGCGCCCAGATCACGGACAGGCGATGCTCTCGGATCTCGCTGGGCCTTCGACGCCCGGCTATCCGGCCATCGGTCGGTTGCGCGGCCTGGCCGAGCTGCGCGGCGCCACCGCCGCCCTGATACACACCACCTGAAGGCATTCCCATGACCAAACCCGATATCGTCGTCATCGGCACTTACCCGGATCGCGATCTGGCCTCTCTGGCCCAGCACTTTACCCTGCACATCGACACCGCCCCAGACCCCGCAGCGATCCGCGCCATCGCCTTCAAGGGCCATGCCGGTATGTCTGCCCAGGTGATGGACGCCCACCCCAACCTGCGCCTGATCGCCAACTATGGTGTCGGCTACGACGCCATCGATGTGGCCGCGGCAGTCGCGCGCGGGATTGCCATCACCAACACTCCAGATGTGCTGACCGATGACGTGGCGGACTTGGCTGTGGGCATGCTGATCGCCGTGGCCCGCCACATCGTCCCCGCCGACGCCTGGGTGCGCACCGGCGCCTGGGCCGCGCAAGGCGACTATCCGCTTCTGCACAAGGTCTCGGGCGCGCGCGCGGGGATCGTCGGCCTGGGCCGGATCGGGCGCGCCATCGCCGACCGGCTGGCAGCCTTTGACATGACCATCAGCTATACCTCGCGCGCGCCCAAAGAAACGCCCGGCTGGACCCATTTCACCGACCCCGCCCAAATGGCTGCCCAGGTGGATTACCTGATCGTGGCGCTCTCGGGCGGCCCTGACACCGCCGGGATCGTGGACGCGCGTACGCTCGCCGCGCTCGGGCCCCAGGGCACGCTGATCAACATCTCGCGCGGGACCACCATCGACGAGGAGGCGCTGATCACAGCCCTGCAATCCCGCAACATCCGCGCCGCCGCCCTCGACGTCTTCTTGTCCGAACCCGATCCCGACCCACGCTTTCTGGAACTCGACAACGTCCTGCTGCAACCCCACCAAGCCTCGGCCACGGTCGAGACGCGCACCGCCATGGCCGACCTGCAACGCGACAACCTGCTGGCCTTTTTCGCAGGCACGCCACTGCTGACCCAGGTCGCCTGAGCGCGAGGGGTTGGCCCCTGGACTGCGTCCGCGCGCTCAGCCCGAATAGGCCAGCACGTCCTGACGCTGGTCGCCCAGGCCCTGCACACCAAGCTCGACCACGTCACCGGGCTGCAGCCACTTTTGCGGCGACTGCCCCATGCCGACGCCTTCGGGCGTGCCGGTCGCGATCACATCGCCAGCCTGCAGCCGCATGAACCGCGACATATAACTGACGATCTCGGCCACGCTGAATATCATGTCCGAGGTGTTCGAGTTCTGCTGCATCTGCCCGTTGACCTTCAGCCATACGTCCAGCGCCTGCGGGTCCGCCACCTCGTCCGCGGTCACCAGCCAAGGCCCTGTAGGCCCAAAGGTTGGCGCCGATTTGCCCTTGGTCCACTGCCCGCCGCGTTCGATCTGGAACGCCCGTTCGCTGACATCGTTGATCGTGCAATAGCCCGCCACGCAGTCCAGCGCCTCGGCCTCGCTGACATGTTCCACGTCCCGCCCGATCACGACGCCAAGCTCCACCTCCCAGTCGGTCTTGGTGCTGTCCTTGGGAACCACCACCGGATCAAATGGACCCGACAGCGCGCTCGAGGTCTTGTTGAACAGGATGGGTTCTTTGGGCGGCTCGGCCCCTGTCTCGGCTGCATGCTTGGAATAGTTCAACCCCACACACAGGAAATTCGGCACCCAGGCCAGGCAGCAGCCGATCCGCGCCCCCGGATCGACAGCCGGCAGGCCGGACAGATCGACGCCTTTCAGGGCCTCCAGGGCCGAAAGCGACACCGTCGGCCCGGCAAAGTCTTGCGTCACACCGCTAAGATCGCGGATAATTCCGCCCTCATCCAGGCACCCGGGCCTTTCCTGCCCCTTCTCTCCAAACCGCAGCAGCTTCATGACAACGACCTCCCTCGCGTGGCAATTCTCGCGGCCGGGCTGGCCGCGTGCAAATTTACGGTCGTGGTATACCGAAATGCCGCCCGGGCCAAGACATGCCTTTGCACATCCGCCGCAGCGATCAATCAGCAGGTTCTCCCTGGCCTGCCAGGATCTGCACGATCTTGCGATTGGCGCTGCGCAGATGCGAATCCAGCACCTCGCTGGTCCAGCGCGTATCCCGCGCCTCGATCCCGGCCATGACCTCGCCATGCTCGTGCAGGATCCGCTCGCGGTCAGTCTTGATCCGGCTGGTCAGATACCGCGCCCGCCACAGCCGCCCGGTATATTCCCGATGGGTCTTTTGCAGCGCCGCGTTTCCACTGGCCTCGACGATTGCCTTGTGAAAGGCCATGTCGGTTCGAAAGAACGCGATCGGATCGCGGTGGATGTCAACCTGCGCAAGTTGATCGTGAACCTGTCGAATTTCCTCGATTTCCCGGTCGCTTGCGTTCAGACAGGCCTGCTCGCCCGCCAAGGCCTCGAGCACGCGCATCACTGAAAACAGTTGGCTCAATTCTTCGGCGGATGGATCCGCCACTATCGGGCTGCGGGCCGGGCGCACCGACACCAGCCCCTCGTTGGCCAGAATGCGCAAGGCCTCGCGCAGTGGGGTGCGGCTGACGCCCAGATCGGCCGAGGTTTCGCGCTCGGGGATATTTGCACCGGGCGCGAACTCGCCCAGCAGGATGCGTTGGCGTAGCGTCTCGGCGATCCGTTCCGGCAGGGTCTGAAACTCTGCCGACGCGTCGTCCTGGTCCGCCATCTCCAGCGTGTCTGTTGTCCCGTTCACCACAGTGGCGAGACCTCCCACCCGTCCGTCATCGGACTTTTTATTACTTGGTATACCAAACAACTTGCCACACGCGCCCGAGTCGGTCTAGCCTCCGATATGTCCGCATCAAGACGGGCCTGACTGATCCAGAAAATCCGCCGTCCCGGCGGCAAGGGAGGAACAATGAAACTCACCCATATCGCCGCGGGCGTCGCCGCGGCTTGTGTTATCTCTGCAAGCGCTTTCGCGCAGACCAACCTTCGGCTTCAGACGCACTACGCGCCCGAGCACCCGTCCGGAAAACTGGTCGCCGAATTCGTTGAAAACGTTCAGAACATGTCGAACGGCGAGATCACATTCGAAGTCTTCTACTCGTCCTCGGTCGTGAAATCGGCCGAGACATTCGACGCGGCTGCGACCGGCATCCTGGATTGCGACATGACCGGCGGCGGCTATCAGGTCGGCAAGAACCCGGCCTTCCAGTTCGTCGGCGACATCATGGGCGGGTATTCAACCCCCTATCAGCAGCTCAGCTGGCTGTACTACGGTGGCGGCTGGGATGCAGCGCAAGAGCTTTACAACACCTACGACATGCAGCTGATCGGCTGGTGGGTCTACGGTCAGGAAAGCCTGTCCTCGTCCAAACCGATCGCAGGCATTGCAGATCTGAAGGACTGGAAATTCCGGTCGCCTCCGGGGATGG
>CAYWND010000043.1:9649-11492 GCA_964459085.1 uncultured Oceanibium sp.
CAAGCCGATCGTGATGGACTTCACCGAGATCTTTACCGCGCTTGAGACCGGTATCATCGACGGTGCGGACGCCTCCGGTATCGCCAACAACGTTGGTCTGGGCCTTTATGACCTCGTCAAGCACGCGAACTATCCCGGCTTCCACTCGATGCCGTCGGATCACCTGGCGTGCAACAAGGCGGTCTGGGATGGCATGCCCGAGCATCACCGCGAGATCATGGTCACCGCGATGCAGGCCCTTGCCTTGCGCACCGCGCTCTCGACCGAGATCAAGAACACCCAGGCCGTGGCCGAACTGAAAGCCCAGGGTGTCACGATCCACGAGTGGTCCAGCGAAGATCTGCAGGCGTTCCGCACCGCGGCCCAGGAAACCTGGCCCGAGTTCGCGTCGACGCCCGAAGCCAAGGCGCTGCTCGCCAGCCACATGAGCTATCTGCAACAGCTGGGTCTGGTTCAGTAACGTGAGCCAGAAGGGGCGGCGTGTGTTCCGGCTTTATAAAGCCAAGAACATGCCGACTGAAGCTGGCGCCACACCGCCCCATCAGGGGTAGCAGAACACGGGCAAGCCCCCTTCGGGCTTGCCCTTCTTTATAAGCGCCGGACCAACCGGCTTGGGACGAGGGGATGCGCAAATGGAGCGCAGGACACATGACCTGATCGATTGGATCATGCCGCTTGCCGTGATCCTGTGTACAGGCTTCATCATCTCGTCGGGCCCCAACTTCCTGATCTCGTGGGGATGGGCCGACGCGACCATCCAGGGACGTTACGAGGGCGCCGACCCGCTTCAGTACATCGCGCTGATCGCCTGGCCGATCCTGTTCGTGGCTGGCGTCATCCTGGTCAAGGCCTCGCCCCCGCTCGAAGACGAACACCTGTCCGGCTTTGACCGCATCTCGCTGTTCCTGGGACGCGTGACCATGCTGCTGATTGCGCTGCTGGTCGGCGTGATGACCTACGAGGTCGTGCTGCGCTATGTCTTCGAACGACCCACCCTTTGGGCCAACGAACTGTCGTTGTGGATGGCCGGTTTCCTGTTCCTGTTTGCCGGCCAATACGCCATGCAGCAACGCAGCCACATCCGCATCTTCATCATCTACGACCTCTTTCCCCGCTGGCTGCAAAAGGTCTGCGACACGATCTCGGTGATCCTGATCGTCATCTTTGCATTCGCCATGATCTGGGGCGGCTATGGCGAGGCGTCCCAGCAGTTCTTCCGCTGGGAGCTTTACGGCACCGCCTTCGATCCGCCCCTGCCCGCCACCGTCAGCCCCGCGATCCTGATCGTGATCACACTGGTGGCCCTGCAGGCGATCTCGAACCTGATCGCCGACTGGTCGAAAGAGAAAGAGATCCACACCCCAATGGACGACGTCGAAGAGGTCGAGCTCAACCTCGGCGCCATCGGCGACAGCCATGTCGACCATAAACACCAAGACAAGAAAGACTGAGGGGCCGGGCAGATGGGAATGGACGTCGGAACAATCTCGATCATCCTGCTGCTGGCGATGCTGGCGCTGCTGGCCATCGGCATGCCGCTGGGCTTTGCCTCGGCCATCCTGGCCGTCGCCGTGCTGTTCATGCGGTTCGAGCCTGCGGTCCTGACCAATCCGCTGCTTTGGGGCGAAGGCCCGCTGACCCGCCAGTTCGGGTCCGGCCCACTAGCGATCCTGTCGAAACGAATATTCGACCTAATGACGGATTACGTCCTGATATCCGTGCCGCTCTTTATCTTCATGGCCGCCCTGCTGGAACGCTCGGGCATTGCCGAGGCGATGTATTCCTCACTCAACATCTGGCTCAATCGGGTGCGCGGCGGCATCGCCATCGTGACCTCGATCAT
>CAYWND010000044.1:0-9689 GCA_964459085.1 uncultured Oceanibium sp.
ATACTCGACGATCTCTTTGGTCATGCACGCCGCACCACGGCCTTGGAACAAGCCGCCGGAATTCTGGGCTGGGACCGCGAGACGATGATGCCGCCAGACGGAGCCGGGCAAAGGGCCGAACAGTCCGCTGCGATGTCCGCCGCCATTCACGCACGCCACTCCGACCCGAAGGTCGGCGAATGGTTGGGGGAACTTGATGCCTCGACGCTGGCGCCCACCGAGGCCCGCAGTGTCGAGTTGATCGCGCGCAAATACCAAAGAGCAACACGGGTATCCGAGGATCTGGCCTCTCACCTCGCCCGGACGACCTCGCGCGCGCAAGGCATCTGGGTCGAAGCCCGCCGCGCAGACCAGTTTGCAGAATTCAAACCCATGCTGGCCGAGATCGTGGCGCTGAAACGCGAGGAAGCGGCATGTCTGGTTCGGGACGGAGGCACGCTCTACGACGCTCTGCTTTGGGATTTCGAGCCCGGCTTCACCTCGGCCAACCTCGATCCGATCTTTGCGAAACTTCGCGCATCGTTATCGGACCTTCGCGGCAGAATTGCTGGAAGCGGTCGGGATGTGCCGGTTCTGGATGGCCATTTTCCGCATTCTGCACAGATGGCGCTGGCCAGGAAAATCGCGCCGGTCCTGGGTTACGACCTAAAGGGCGGGCGGATCGATCTTGCGGTCCACCCGTTTTGTGCCGGTTCGGGCGGGGACGTTCGTATCACCACGCGTGTGGACGAACGGGATCCCCTGAACTGTCTCTATTCGTCGATGCACGAAATGGGCCACGCGATCTACAAACAGAATATCCCGCGTGACCTGGCGCTCGATCCGCTGGGCGGCGACGATGCCATGGGCCCTCATGAAAGCCAGAGCCGGTTGATCGAGAACCAGATTGGCAGATCCCGCAGCTTTGCTACCTACCTGTGGCCGATGCTGACCGAGACGTTCGGGGACTTCGGTCTAGGGGGACCAGACGCGTGGTACCGCGCCGTCAATCGGGTCGAGACCGGTTATATCCGGACCGAGGCGGACGAGGTGCACTACAATTTGCACATCATCCTACGCTATGGGCTGGAGCGGGACCTGATCGAGGGGCGGCTGGAGGTCGACGATCTGGAAGAGGCCTGGAACTCCCAGTTCCTGGCAGATTTCGGGCTGGCCGTGGACCGGCCGTCGAACGGCGTGCTGCAGGATGTCCATTGGTCGGCTGGTCTGTTCGGGTACTTTCCGACCTACACGCTGGGCAACATCTATGCGGGTGAACTGTTCGCAGGTCTTGGTCGCGATATGCCGGATCTGCAGTCCCGTATCGCTGCAGGCGACCTCGGCGACGTGCTGGCGTGGCTGACAGACCGGATCCACCGGCATGGCGCCCGGTACGATCCGCTGGACCTGATCGAGGCCGCTGTAGGCCATGCACCGACACCGGAGCCGTTGATCACCTATCTTGAGGCCAAGTTCTCGGACCTCTACGATCTCTGAAATGGGCCAACTCGGAACGATCCCGGCGGCGGCGGCGTGATTGAACTGCGTGACATGCGGCTGATCGTGGCGCTTGCGCAGCACCGCCACTTTGCCCGCGCGGCACAGGCCAGCGGGATCTCGCAACCCGCGTTCTCGATGCGAATAAGAAACCTAGAAGAGGATCTGGGCGTCCCGATTGTCCTGCGCGGCAACCGGTTTCAAGGATTTACCGAAGAGGGCGAGCTGATATTGGCCTGGGCCCGACGTTTGCTGGACGATGCGCGCGCCATGGACGAGGCCGTTCGGTCCGCCCGAGGGGCGATTGCCGGCACGCTGAGAATCGGGGCGGTTCCGACCACGCTGGCCTACGCGGCCAAGATTCCGGTTCTGCTGTCGGAACACTATCCGGGTATTCTGGTGCGGCTGCTTTCGGCCACATCGCTGGAGATTATGCGCGCAATTGAAGACGGCGACATGGATGCCGGGATCACCTATGCCGATGGCGTGTCACCGGATCTGATGGATATCAGACCGCTCTACGAGGAACAGTTCGTACTGGTCGCACCCAAAGCGTTGCTGCCAAAGGGCAAAAGTACCGCAACCTGGCAAGACGCGGCGGAACTGCCACTGACGCTGCTTGAGCCGAGGATGCAAAATCGGCGCATACTGGACCAGACCTTCCGCCAGATCGGGCGCGTGCCAAAAGTGGTGTGCGAGACAAACACCTTCACCACGTCACTTGCGCTGGTGCAGGCCGGGCATTCGGCGACAATTGTGCCCGAAGTCCTGATTTCGACATTTGGCGAGGTGCCTGGGACCGTTGTCCTGCCACTGACGGACCCGAAATTGGTGAAATCCATTGCCCTGATCTCGGTCGCTCGCAGTCCGTCACTGCCGACGGTCGCAGCGCTGCGCCGTGTGATGTCAGCGGACAGCTAGGGCCACCGCGGTCGCTTTGGCGTGGCTGCGGGCAAATCAGGATCTGTTGCCACGCCGGATATTGGTTGCGATCCGCGTAGCGGCACACAAATCCGCGCCATCAGAACCTGTAGGCAAGCCGCAAACCGCCCCAATGGCGGCCTTTCACGCTGATCGGCGCCGACAGATCCTTCATCATTGCAAACTCGCCGCCGCCCATGTCGCGACGGTACACTTGCAACAGGAACGGTTCCAGCGATCGGCCCGCCTTCAGACCAACGCGATCATCGAACATACGGCGATTGCGGCAGTTGGCCATGTTCCAGGTTTCGTCGTTGCCTTGGGGCTGCGAGAATTTCCGATTATGGGTCGGCAAGTACCCGTTGCGATCCACCGCGGCACAGAAAACGACCGTCGGGTCCATGTCCAACGCGGCCTCTTGCACCGGCGGAAGCAAGCGGTCGGTCAGGGCAGTAAACCGTGTCATGACCTGTTCGGGGCGCGTGCCGGGTATCGGTTTGTAACGGTCGTCGAACAGTGCCTCGATCGTGATCTCGCCACTGTCAACAGCGGCATCCAGCAGCTGTGAAATCTTGGCGGCATCCTGTTTGACGCGTTCGATGAAAGGGCCGTCTGCACTGGTGCCGCCCAGCGCAATGCTGGCCTGAACCATGCCTTCGCTTCTATCGATCAGCGCATTCACCCTGCCGCGGCTGTCGTGTACGGCGGACGCGCTCCCCTCAAGCGAACTGCGCATCCTGTCGAACTCGGGACCAAATCTTCGCGCGGCCTGATCAACGTCTGCCGAGGCCACAGTGATCCGGCTTGCCGCGTCATTGGCATGCACGGCACTTTGCTTGATCGTGGCCAAAGCATCGATCATTTCCCGAGCGTTGCCTAGAACCACGCCCGCATCCTCTTCGGCGGTTTGCGAAGCGTTGCGCAACTGAGTCATCCAACTGGACAGCAGGGCGCTGTTCTTTTCGATCCCGTTCGCGGCCTCGGCGGTTTTCCCGGAAAGCTCGGTAATCGCCTCGGCCACGACGCCAAAACCCTGGCCCGCGTTGCCCGCGCGGACCGCCTCGATCTTGGCGTTTATCGCCAGCACGTTGACCTGTTCCGAGATCGCGGCAATCTCGGCATTGCTGCGTTGGACTGCATCGAGACTGGCACTTACTTCGCCCATCCTGGCGGATAGGTCACGGACCCAGTTTGCGAGTGCTTCGATCCGGCGGCCGGTATCATCGGCAGCTTGCGCCGCATCGCCCGCCCGGGTGGCTGTATCTTCAACCCGCTGGGCCACGTCAGCGATCGCTTCCTGTGCCGTGGTGTTTGACGCCAGCACATCCCCGGCACTGGCGCCAAGCGTATCGGCGACGCTGATGAGAGACTGGGACGATTGATCCAAGTGATCAAGATTGCCAGCAATGTCCACAATCTCGTGGCCCAATTCAGTGGCCAGCGTCGCCAGGGTGTCGAGACTTTGGGACACGTTGCCCAAACCGGTATCGGAAGGCACTTGTGCCTGTTGTGCCGCGCTGCGCATCGGGGACCCTTAGTGAAGATATCTCGCGCGCGAAGGAACGTTAAAAATGTTGAATTACCGTGAACGGCCCTTATCGAAAATTTAGTCGCCGACAAACCGACCAATCACCAGCACATCGCCGCCCTGCGTGTCATCGAGGATCAGCACACCGCCAACCTCGTCAGCCAGGGGGCCGAAAAACTGGCCTTGGGTTACCTCGGCATCCGGATTTGCGGTGATCGTAATCCCGCTGCCCGACACGCTGATATCCCCGCCCGAAAACGCCCCGGATCCGTTAATAAGGTTATCGGTCGAGGTGACGATCGCCACATTGTTGACGGCAATGGGGGCGTTTGCCCCGGCCGTCAACGTTCCGTCGAGGTCGGACAATTCCAGATCCGCCATATCGGTGTCGAAATTGGCCGTCACGATTGCAGCACCTGTCAGCGCATAAACATCATTGCCATCGACGATGGTCACTTCGGAATAGCCATTGATGGTCACGCCGCCGTCCGGCAAATCGACCCCAAGCGTAGGCTGGCCCAAGACACCCAAAACGGATCCCAGGACCCCGCCCGCGCTGTCGATCAGCCGGACATGCTCTGTGGCGTCGCGCCGGGTCAAGGTCGCCGTTCCCCCGGCGTCCTGGTCAATCTCGGTCCGGGTTGAATTGATGTCGCCGGCGAAGGGTCCTCCGTCCACGCGGTCGGTCGCGCGGGCAAGCGTTCCCGCAGCCCCGGTGCTGACCGATCCGGCATTGTCGGTTACGACAAAGACCAGCGGCGTGATGTCCACAGACGTCGCATCTGCCAGGTCGATGTAGGTGCCAATGGTCGGGCCCATCGCCTCGTCCGATGTGCCGGGGGCACCGCCCCCGCCGCATCCTGCAAGGGCGACAACGGCCAGCGCGGCAGACACCGCCTTCAATCTTTGCTGCATGTTCCCGCCCCTGGTTTCCCAACTATATCAGGATGAAGTCATCCGCACCCAATTCGGCCTCGGTCACCTGAAAAACTCTGACCGTCGTGCCGCCCGAACTGAGAACTGCGGATCCCGAAATCGTCTGGATTGCGTCGAAAACCGCCTGCGCGTCGGCAAATCCGAACGCGCTGAGATCGAGGCGATCCAATCCGGGCACGAAATCCTGGCCAATGATGTTGCTGGCGGCTGGATCGCTGTAGTCTATCGCGATCTCGGCTATCGTATTCGTGCCTTCCCCGGGGGCGAAGACAAAGATATCTGCACCGCCACCGCCAAACAGCAGATCGTCATTGGCGCCACCTTCTATACGGTCATCGCCATAGAGGAAGGCTTCTGGCAGATCGCCGACGATCACATCGGCACCGGTTCCACCCGTCAAAATGTCGTCGCCAATACCGCCAATCAGCAGGTCTGCGCCCTCGCCACCCAACAGCGTATTCTGCCCGGAAGCCGCGACCAGGACATCCGCACCGCCGCCGCCGTCCAACGTGTTGTTGCCCAGAAAGTCCGCGATTTCATCCGCGCCGCCGTTGCCGAAGGACTGGTCGTTGCCGGGACCACCGTAAAGTTCGTCATCCGCGCTTCCGCCGCGTAACGTATCGGCGCCACCCTGCCCATAGAGTACGACCGGGGTGGTTTCTGCCGAGTAGTCCAGCGTCTCTCCGCCAGGTGTGCCGAAGACGGTCTCGGTGGTGCTTCCATAAATGAACTGGATGCCCTCGATATCGCCATCGCCCAACTGGTCCGTCACGATCACCGGATTCATAATCTGCGCGACATCATTGACGTGATCCAGACCCAGCACATGGCCAATCTCGTGAATCGCAACCGTCAGAAAGTTGATCGTCTGAAAGATCGGCTCTAGTGCCCAGGTTTCGGCGCTGTCAAAGATGATATTGCCCAGCAAGGCCTGGTCGACACCCGTAAGTGGTTGAAAAAAGGTCGTTGCCTCGCCAACCACCCCGGAAGGGCCATCGATTGCCACAACGTCAAATGTGATATCTGGGGACTGATTGGACGCGACCTGGACAAAATCTATGTCAGCGACCGCCTCCCATACATCGAAAGCATCGCCGATCGCCGCTTCGAAATCAGAGAGTTCGTACAGCGTTTCATCAAACATCAGCCCCGCGCCCAGGCTCATTGACCAATAGACGGTACCCCCGGGCTGACCGTAGGTCGGTGTGCCCCACTTGTACCCCGACAGCGCATAGCTCATTTCGCGGGAATCCTGTTCGCCTAGTCGATTTGCCTTCAGCGTATCAAAAACCCGCTGGTCGCGGTCAGGTTTTCTAAGGGATTGAGGCGAAAAAACGGCAGGCATATAGGAAGGTGATCTTTCACTGATCATCTGTTTCTTTCGGCGGTGCCGTCCTGTAGGGCGTCGGTATGAATGGTCCGAATGCCACAACATCCAGAACGACAGCTCAGCGCGGTGTTTTCGCGCGGCGAACTACGGGGGCGATCGCCCTTCTGTGCGGGATCGTCATGGCCTTTGCTGCGATGGCACAGCCTTCTGTTTCCCCGCGCTCCGAAATCTTTGCGCTGGTTGCGGTCGGGGACTATGACGCGGCCCGAAGATCGCTTGCACAGGTCGCTGCAAACGATCTGGATCGCGCCTTTCTTGAAGGTCTTATCCTGGAACATTCCGGGCAGTTGGATGCTGCAACTGAGCTGTATCGCGGTGTGGTCGCGCGGCGCCCGGATCTGGTTCAGTTTCGCGAACGGTTGGTGCGGGTGCTGATCCAGCTACAAAACTGGAATGGTGCAGCATTTCACCTCGAGGATTTGATATCGCGTACGCAAGACCCAGCGACGCGAGCGCGCCTGAACAGGCTGCGCAATGATATCCTCTCCCGCCGCCGTTCTGGGTTAGCCATTTCTGGCGGTTTTATCCCCTCGACCAACGCCAATCGGGCCACATCGAACACTGTCACGCCATTTGTGGATGGGCTGGAAGCCACCATCGACGAAACCCGCGCAAGCGGACTTGGATTTGGCGTGACGACCCGGGCGTTTGCCCGTGTGTCGCGCCAGGGGGGTGCGGTTCTCGAGTTTGATCTGGGGGTGACCGGGACGGCCTATTACGACCCCGACTTCAACCGTGCGGCGGTTTCCACTGGCGCAAGGCTCAGCTGGCCTGCCGGAACGGGGCGCTGGGGGTTGGGTATTCGCGGCACGGCATATTATTTCGCGGATGCCGCTGACCAGGCCCGGCGCCTGACGATCAGCGCCGATCGGGGCTGGTTGTTGCAACGCCGCGCGGTAACGTTGCGCCTGGACGCAAGCCAGACAGACTATCGCGATCCGTCAAATGCGGGGTTCGATGCCCGCGGTGTCGCGCTGTCAGCATCGGTCTCTGGTCGATTGGGGTCGCGGACCGTAGGGCGTGTGACAATTCGATCAGCCATAGATGATGCCGTAGACGACAGGTTCTCTTACATCTCAACAAGTGCCGACCTCCGGATCGCCAGGACCTCGCGAAACAGTTCGGTGGTTTCAGCTGGGCCTTATTTCGAGGTACGAAACTACCGTGATCCATTCACGGCGCCGTTCAACATACCTCGACGGGACACCTCCGTCGGTTTGGGCATATCGGCCTACGCCCCAACCTGGCGCATCGGCGGTGCGGCTCCCAGGATCGACTGCACGTTACGGCAGACCAGATCCAACATAACCATCTACGACAACCGTGATGTTGCCGAATGTGCCTTGTCCCTGACCCGGGCATTCTAGCCTGCCAAATTGGCCCCGGCGTGTGTGGGATTGCGCGCCAATCGGCGTGGCCATGTTGCCCAGCAGAAACTTATTTTTAAACGAATTTGTATCATCTACGTTGATCGGCGAGCGTAAGGACAGCAAAGCCTGCCGGCAGAAGGAGCGGCGGAGATGGCCAGACCTAGCAAACCGCAAACCGGCCGTAGGGAACTGCGTAGCGGGCTGCGGACCTGTCGCGAGCTTCTCCTGTTTGTCGCGCTGTTCAGCGTCTTTGTGAATCTGCTGATGCTGACCGGGCCACTGTTCATGCTGCAGGTCTATGACCGGGTTTTAAGCTCGCGGTCCGAGGAAACATTGGTCGCCCTGCTGGGGCTTGTCGCGATGCTGTATCTTCTGATGGGCACCTTAGATGCGGCCCGGGCCCGGGTTGCTGCGCGGATCGGCGCGCGGTTCCAGGATGCATTGGATGCGCGTGTGTTCGGCGCCGTCCTTTCGTCAAATGTCCAATCCGACGCGCAACTCCAGTCCGGCGCAGGCCTGCGGGATCTGGAGTCGATCCAGCATTTTACCGCGTCACCGGTGCTGTTTGCGATATTTGATATGCCATGGGCCCCGCTGTTCATCGGTGTCATCTTTGTCTTTCACCCTTTGCTGGGCGCTGTTGCTCTTGGCGGCGCGCTGGTCCTGGTGGTGGTCAAACTGATCAATCAGTGGACCACCCGGCACCCAGTGGCGCGGGCCGCAGCCGCCTCGGCGCTGGCGAACACTTACGCCGGATGCATGGGTGCGGATGCACAGGCAATCCAGGGCATGGGCATGCGGGATGCCGCGATGGCACGGTGGCAGGTCATGCGGCGGGATGCCCTGCATGCGAACATCCGGTCGAGTGATCAGATCGGCCTGTTCACATCGATGTCCCGCAGTTTCCGGTTCTTTCTGCAGTCGCTCGTCCTGGCGGTCGGGGCTTGGCTGGTCCTGGACAACCAGATCCAGGCCGGCGCGATGATTGCGGCGTCGATCTTGCTGGGCCGCGCACTGGCGCCAGTGGAACAGGCCATTGCCGGCTGGCCGATCGCCCAGCGCGCCAGGCTGGGATGGCGGGCGTTGGGGGATCTGCTGGACGCCGTCCCGGTTGACGCGCAGGTCACCCGTTTGCCACGCCCAAAGGCCAGGCTGGAGGTCGAACAGATCACGGTTCTGCCGCCGGGCACACAAACGGCGGCCCTGCGCATGCTAAGTTTCGACCTGGAACCCGGACAAGCGCTGGGGGTAATCGGCCAATCCGCGTCGGGCAAGACCACCTTGGCGCGCGCACTGACCGGCATACTGACGCCCGTGGCCGGCAAGATCAGACTGGATGGCGCCACGCTGGAGCAGTACTCGAACGCCGATCTTGGGACCTACATTGGCTACCTGCCGCAGGATGTCGCCCTGTTTCCCGGCACTGTGGCCGAAAACATCGCGCGACTTGGCGAACCTGACCCGGCCAAGCTGGTGGATGCGGCTGAAAAGGCCGGCGCGCATGATATGATCCTGAAGCTGACCGATGGCTATGACACCGTCCTGTCCGAGGGCGGCGGACGCCTTTCTGGCGGACAGAAGCAACGCATCGGACTGGCCCGCGCGCTCTATGGCGATCCGGTGCTTTTGATCCTGGACGAACCGAATTCGCAACTGGACGCGGACGGCGCGGACGCGCTGAATTCCGCCATCCGCGACGCAAAGGCCGACCGGCGGTCGGTCATCGTCATGGCGCATCGCCCATCCGGCATCGCGGAATGCGACAAACTGCTGGTGCTGGAGGGCGGTCTGCGGCGCGCCTTTGGCCCCCGGGACGAAGTGCTTCGGGCCCAGGTGCGCAATTATGACCAACTTTCCGCAGCGGTACGGGGGGACCTGTGATGCCCAATTCTCCACAACCCTGGTCTGCCCGCGGTCCTATTATTCTCGGTTTGATCGCGTTGATCGTCCTGCTTGGTGGGTTGGGGGTCTGGTCTGTTTCTGTCCGGATCTCGGGCGCTGTGATCGCCAGCGGCGCGATCGAGGTCGAGGGTAACCAGCAGGTCGTGCAGCACGCCGATGGCGGTAT
>CAYWND010000044.1:9712-11302 GCA_964459085.1 uncultured Oceanibium sp.
GAGATTCTGGTCTCGGACGGCGACCGGGTCGACGCCGGCGACATTCTGCTGCGACTGGACGACACCATTCTGAAGTCGGAACTTGCCATCGTTGAAGGCCAGCTTTGGGAGCTTTCCGCCCGACGCAACCGCCTGGTGGCCGAGCGCGATGGCGCCAGTGTGATCAGTTTTGACGCCGATCTGCTGGCCGCCACCAAGATCAGCCGCGAAGCAGCCGACCTGGTCGAGGGGCAAACCCGCCTGTTCAAGGTCCGGCGCGAAACATTGGTAAGCGAGGCGCGGCAGCTTGAGGAACGCAAGATCCAGATCGCTCGCCAGATCGAGGGGCGAGGCGCGCAGCTTGAGGCGCTGGAGTTGCAGCTTGATCTGGTGGAACAGGAATTGGTCGCGCAACGCGATCTTCTGGACAAGGGGCTGGCACAGGCCAGCCGCGTGCTGGCGATCGAACGCGAAAAGGCCCGACTGCTGGGCAATGCGGGCGAATTACGTGCCGGTATCGCCGAGGATCGCGGGCGCATCGCCGAGGTCGAAATCGAGATCCTGCGCCTTGCCACCCGTTCGCGCGAAGACGCGATCAGCACGCTGAGGGACATCGAATACCGCGAACTGGAGCTGCGCGAGCGCCGCCTGTCCACGCGTGAAGTGCTGGCAAGACTGGACGTTCGAGCGCCTGTATCGGGGATCGTGCATGGCCGCCGGGTGAATGCGGTTCGCGCGGTTGTACGTCCGGCAGAGCCGCTGATGTTCGTTGTTCCGCAAGACGACCGGCTGATCATCTCGAGCAGGATTGAAACCATCCATATCGATCAGGTGCGTATAGGACAGGAAGCGACGCTGCGCTTTGCTGCGTTCGACCAGCGCACGACGCCCGAGTTGCGCGGCCAGATCGCACGGGTCTCGGCCGATGTTCTGACGGACGATGTGACCGGGCAAAAGTACTATCGCGCCGAGATCATCCCGATGGAGGGCGAGCGGGAGAAGCTGGGCGATCTGAGGCTGGTTCCCGGAATGCCGGTCGAGACCTATATCCGCACCGCCGACCGCACCCCCTTGAGCTATCTGCTGAAACCGTTGACGGACTACTTCAACAAAGCCTTCCGCGAGGCATAGGGACGGGCGGTTCTAACGCCGCTTTCGTTTGACGTTGCCACCGCGCTGCCCGGCCCGGCCAGCGGAACTGCGCCCTTCGGCCTTGCGGGCATCCTCGACGGCCTGCTCGACCGCTGACTGGCGCGCCAAGGGATCGTCGGCGATGGCGAGATCGACCTCTTCGAGGCGCTTGACCTCGTCGCGCAGGCGGGCGGCCTCTTCAAACTCCAGGTTTTCGGCTGCCTTGAGCATATCCTTGCGCAACCCGTCCAGGACGGTCTGCAGGTTGGCGCCGACGCTGGCCTTGTCGATCTTGGCGGTCACGCGCGACTGGTCGGTGTCGCCTTGCCACAATCCCTCCAGCACATCCTGGACGTTCTTCTTGACCGTCTCGGGTGTGATGCCATGGGCTTTGTTATACGCAATCTGCTTGTCGCGCCGCCGGTTGGTTTCCCGCAACGCGCGTTCCCTCGATCCAGTGGTCCGGTCGGCATACATGAT
>CAYWND010000045.1:0-1562 GCA_964459085.1 uncultured Oceanibium sp.
GGCGGCGGCTCGGAGATCACGCGGAGGCTGTATGGACTGCCCCGTCGACCTCGTCTTGTCGTGAACCGCTTACACTTCATGCGTGTGAACGTAGCAGGAACATTCGATTCGGGGAAGAAGCCACATATTGCCGAAAGAGCCACAGGTGCTACTATATCGAGAATCTTCCGGAGACATCTGCGACAATGGTCGTCACTAGGGGAGCGACATGGGGAAATCATACAAAACTGAGGAATTAATGGGGAGCCTCACCCCGTTCGAAGCAAAGAACGCGCCCGATGAACTGTTCGTAGAGGGGGATGTTTCATTGCTCACCGAAGGCTTGCGCGTAGCCATAGTGGGCTCACGGAAGGCGAGCCCAGAAGGCGTACAGCGCGCAAGATCCTTCGCGAGGGCTCTGGTTAATCACGGTATCACTGTTGTCAGTGGGCTTGCCGAAGGAATTGATACCGTTGCCCATGAAGCAGCGATCCAAGCTGGCGGAAAGACCATCGCGGTGCTGGGCACACCGCTTTCGAAGCCCTACCCGGCTACGAACCGACGTTTGCTAGAAGAAATCAAAAATGAGCACCTGGCAATATCCCAGTTCCCAGAAGGCTACCCCGCAATGCGCGATAACTTTCCAAGACGCAACAGGACGATGGCACTCGTTTCCGATGCTACAGTCGTCGTCGAAGCTGGCGAGAAAAGCGGCACCAGGCATCAAGGATGGGAAGCAATTCGACTGGGTCGGCTAGTTTTTCTTATGGAGAACGTAGCGCAGAATCCCGACCTGACGTGGCCTAGGGAAATGATAGCGTACGGCGCTCAAGAACTTCGACGCGAGGATATGCCTGATATTCTCTATGACATCCCCAGCTTTACAGCAGGCAGTGTGAGTGCCTTCTAGATTTGAATATGGCTCTTTCGCAAATTATTCGCCCAGAGGAACCGCTGGGATATCAAATACCTCCAGAAGTATCTGCGCAAAGATAAAACGGGGCAGTGCCCAGATAGTCGAAACCGCAGTAGTCATTCTAGGTAGTGACAGGGCCGCCCCCCTCAAACCTTTCCTGAATCCGCAGGTCACGTTGGTCCCTGCTCCAAGGAGCGCACCCTTAACCGAAGGAGGTGTTTGGCCATCGATGGTGATCGCCGATGTCTTGGCATCGAATGGCTTTGGGAAAGACGTTCGGCTACTGCTTGCCCGAACAAACGCTGTGAGAAAGTCGTCAACCTCCTCCGCAGAAAATCGACCGGGTATATTAGAGCACATGGGTTCTATCGAGGTGGCCGCAGATCTGCTGCCTCCTGAGGAGATCACTGTTGTAGACGACGTAATAACCCGCGGCGCGACGCTGGTAGCATGCGCTAACTTGCTGCAGCAAGCATATCCAACCTCCAAGATTAGAACCTTCGCAATGATGAGAACACAGAGTCGTGTTCCCGATATCGAAGTGCTTGTTGAGCCCTCAACCGGAATACTCTGGGGATACGATTCCGGCAAACCGTACCGAGATCCCTGACTAGTAGGACAGGTACCGCGGACATCGCAATCACTACCCCATCCACCCAAACACTCT
>CAYWND010000045.1:1662-11270 GCA_964459085.1 uncultured Oceanibium sp.
GCCAATGCAAACCACCCCATCCCCCCAGCCGAACGGCACCCTTGTAATCGACGATTGGGACAAGGCCTGTCGCACGTGCAACGGCACAGGGAATGTCTCGAACGAGTTGGGTGAGGGCCGGGTGTCGTACCAGTCCTGCCCCGCATGCGGCGGTCGCCGGAACGCGGTTGTGACGCTGGGGCCGAAGCCATGACCCTGCACTTCCGCAACGAGAAAACCGATTTCCCCAACGCGCTCCCGTACACCCCCTCGTTCCGGGCGCGTGTCTGGCGCACGGTGCAGGTCTGGGTCCTGGATGCCCTAGGCCTGGCCTGCATCGTCGTCATTCTACTTGCCTTCCTCTGGGTGACGCCATGAGCGGACTTCATCCCATGAGCGGTCTTGAGCGGACCGACATCTACACCCGCGTCGTTGAACTCAACGAGGCCCGTGCCGAAGCTCTTGGCTGGCTTGGGCGACTTCGCATGCGACTGGATCAGGCGATCGATCGGGGCGAGGTCACCAAAACCTGCGGTGCTGAACTGGAAGCGATCCTTCGGCAGATCGAGGGCATTTCCGAGAGCGTGGACCCGCATCCATGATCCGCCAGCCCACAAACTCCCGCGATGCCTATTCGTGGTGGCGCGATGCGCTGGCTGGCCGCCCGGTGGAATACCTCGATGGGTATCCCCAGCCCGGCTTTTTCAAGACGCGCCTCTGCAAGGGCGGACCATGGGTGCCCTGCCGGATCTGGCTGTGCTCGCCCGTGGACGCGAACCGCGAACTGACGGCGCCCGAGTTCGTCAAATGCGAGGTCAACCAGCGCGAGGTTCGCTCGCCCGACAACTGGTGGCTGTCGCTGGCCAAGAACCCGATCAGCCAGTTCGAGTTCCACGAGATGATCAAGCTGATCGAGTGGGCTGGGTCAAACGACCCTTCCAATCCCGTCCTGAACCCCCGTCAACCGATTGATTTAACACGGAGAGTATCATGCCCGACGACGCAGTAACCTTGCCTGGCATCGGCCACAACCAAGGGCCCCTTTACGACGCGGAACAGCACGAAGGCTTTACTGCCAAGGCCAAGGAGTTCGGCAAGGGCTCGATCGCCTGGGGCGAGAGCGGGGTGAACTCCGACGCGGACGCCGAGAAGTTGAACGACTTCATCACCGGTGTTTCCGGGCTGATCAAGGAGATCGACAAGGCCCGGGCCGCGGCCAAGAAGCCGTATGACGACGCGGCGAAAGAGATCCAGGCGGCGTTCAAGCCAAAGCTGATCGACCCCCTGACCAAGATGAAGGAAAAGGCCTCGGCGCTGCTGACCGCCTACCAGCGCAAGCGCGAGGACGAAGAGCGCGAGCGCCTTCTGAAGGCCCAGGAAGAGGCAGAAGCCGCAAAGCGTGCCGCCGAAGAGGCTGCCCGAAAGGCTGACGAAAGCGGCGACGTGATCGAAGCCGCAGAGATGGAAGAGCGCACCAAGGAAGCCGAGAAGACGATCAAGGACGCCTCCAAGGGCCCAGACGTCAAGATCGGGTCTACCTCGGGCGCTGGCCGGACCTTTGCCCGGCGCAAAGAGACGGTCGTGACGGTGGCCAACCCTCGCCTTCTGGCGGCCCATTACATCGCCAAAGCTGATCCCGAGTTCATGGACTGCTTGCAGCGCCTTGCAAACCGGGACGTGCGGGCGAAGGCGGTCGATCACACCCAGATCCCAGGCATTGAAGTGGAGGTACAGTGATGCCCAACGACATGAAGAACATGCTGCCCGCTGAGCGTCCCGTCCAGCAACGCAAGAGCTTCCTTCTCGACCCGGCAAGCTTTGAGCACGCACAGCGCGCCGCGAAGGTTTTGGCGATTACGCCGATGTTTCCCGCGCACCTGCGAAGCGGAAACCAGCAGGAAGCTATCGCCAACGCGGTAATGGTGCTCAACCTCGCCGATCGACTGAACGAAGATCCGTTGGCGATCGCGCAATCGATCTTCTTTGTTGGGGGCAAACCAGGTTGGGAGGCAAAATACCTGATCGCCCGCGCCAACCAGCACGGGGTGTTCAAGGGTAGGATCAACTGGAAGGTATCTGGGGAAGGCAACAGCCTGTCCGTTACCGCCTATGCAACCCTGGCCGATACCGGCGAACGGGTCGAGGCGACGGCCGACATGAAGATGGCCATCGCTGAGAATTGGACCAAGAACAAGAAGTACCAGACGATGCCGGAACTGATGCTTCGGTATCGCTCGGCCACGTTCCTGGTCCGCCTCTACTGTCCGGAAGTCACCCTGGGCTATTCCTCGATGGAAGAGCTTGAAGACGTCCGCTTTGCCGAGGCCAAGGACATCACGCCCGAAGGCGATGCGCCGGAAACCACGATCGAGGCGACGGGCGAGATCATCGAATCCGCGCCCGAACCCGAGCCGGAAGAGAAGCCGCAACCCGAGAAGAAGCCCGCAGCCAAGAAGACCGCAGCGAAGCCCAAGCCCGAACCAGAACCTGAAAAGGCCGATGACGAAGGTGAAAAAGCGGCCCAGGAGAATGAAGACGAAAGCGAGGGTGACCCGCTTCTCAAGTTGCCAGAAGAGCATCAGCAAACCACGGCGGGCATCCTTGGACAGATCGACCTTGCCGAGACGACTGAAGCCGTTACCGAGCTGATCGAGATGTTCGAGACCGATCTGGATCGGTTGGAGCAAGAGTGCCTAGAGGCTCACGATCTGATCGTCGCAGCCTCAAAGGAGAAGCGCGAGGCGCTTGGGGGCTGATCATGGCATTCGAGGTCTACGTGCAGCGCAGGAACTCCATCCTGATCCCCACCGGACGGGAACAGGAAGAGATCCTGCGCGAAGTGAAGGAGGGCCAGCCGCTCAAGGCGACCCTCAAGCGCGAACGGAAGGTTGAGCACAACGCTTTCTTCCACGCGCTTTGCCAAGACCTCGCCAAAGCCTTGCGAGAGGGCGGTGACGAGAATGCCACCCTCGAAAACGTCAAGGACATGATCCTGGTCGCCATCGGACACTTCACGCCGATGCAGTTGCCCTTCGCCGTCCGGAAGAAATTCGGGGTCCAGTATTACCCCAAACCCAAAAGCGTTTCGTTCCAGAACGTCGATCAGGATGAGTTCGAGCGGATCCTGCGGGACGCGACCAGGTTCATCCTGATCGATCTGATGCCGCACATCCCCTTGAGCGAACTGAAGCGAGACATCGAGGACCGCCTGACACGCTACGGCGTGCCCCACGACTACGGGCGGCAGAGTGCATGAGTATCCGCGCGCGTCGGACCGGCCGTCCATCGAGCAGGCGCGCGGACAGCGGGCGGGGCATCCGTGGGGGATGGAACCCCGCCCGCGCCAAACAACGGAGTTGAGCACATGACTTTGCACCTTTCCCTCCCAGCCGAGGACGATGTTGAGGACGCGGTTCTCGCGGAGACCTGCGCCAACTGTCGGCACCTTCTGGCCTACCCGCCCGACCGACGACAAGGACCCGGAGAAGGGAATGCGATCGGCAAGTGTGGCAAGCCTAGGTTGGGGACCGGATGGAAACCGTTCGCCTATGCCGAAGCGTGGTGCAGCGAGTTTGAGGCGAAGGCATGATCTTGTTTTTCGACACTGAGACCACGGGCCTTCCGGATAAGTATCGGCCCCTCGATGACTATTCTCAGCCGAGCCTTGTGCAACTCGCGTTGCAACTCACCGATGACGATGGGGAGATCGAGGCACAAGCCAGTCTGATAGTTCAACCAGGATGCCCAATACCTGAGAAGGCAACTGAGGTTCACGGGATCTCGGACGAGAAAGCGGAAGCGCTCGGAGTGAAGCTTGTGACCGCCTGCGCGCTCTTCGACCACATGGCCGCGCGTGCTGACCTGATCGTCGCTCACAACATCGCTTTCGACAAACAGATCATGCAGATCGCGAACTCGCGTGTCGGGCGTGATCCATCTTTCGAATATCCGATCTACTGCACGATGGAGGCCGCTGCCCCAATCGTGAACCTGCCGCCCACAGAGCGCATGCTTGCTGCCGGGATCAATCGACCAAAACCGCCACGCCTGGAAGAGTGCATTCGCCACTTCTTCGACGAGGAATTGGTAGGTGCTCACGACGCCCTGGTCGACGCTGCCGGATGCAGGCGGGTGTTCTTTCACCTTCGGGCATTGGAGGGGTCGAAATGAACCATCGCCCTCTCATCTTTGGCAACCATCGCGCTGAACGGCTTCAGATACTCCACGCCTTCGCCAACAGGTACGGCGTGTCGGTGGACGCCATCACTGGCCCGCGAAGAACGAAAGCCATCACCGAGATTCGATGGCGTGTGATGCGTGCCATGCGTCAGCACGGCTACTCGCTTGGCCAGATCGGCAAAACCCTTCGCAGAGACCACACAACCGTCATGTACGGCCTGCGCCGCCTCGAAGAACTTGAAGGACGCGAAACTCTGGAGACCAACGCAATGGCCAAGAAGTTCGACCGTGAGCAGAAGCTGCAATGCATCCTGCGCGAACTGCGGATGCGCAGAAACGTCTACCCCAAATGGGTCGCCGATCGACGGCTGTCACAGGCAGACGCGGACGAACAGATCGCGCTCATGGAGGCGATCCGAGACGACTACATGCCGCCTGGTCTCTTTGACGGAACGGAGCACACCCAATGAAACACCTACCCCTGATCCTTGCCCTTTCGGCCGCTCCGAGCGCGGTCGCCTCCACAGTGGAGTTCGGGCGGGACGCCGGTTTCGGAACGAGTTACGTGACGACCTCGGACCTGACCGGCACCTATTTCAATGCCATCAACGCGGGCCCTGGCTTCTCTACCGAGATCTTCGAATGGGAGTTCTTCGACAACGGTGAGGTCGTGGCCGGCGGCACCTGGCAGGTATCGACCAGCACGAACCTTCAGGGCGACCTGGTGCTCGATGCGGACTTCATCCTTGTTGACCTGAACTTCCTCGCCAAGGGCTGGGACGTTGAGGGCATCGGGGAGTACGAGATCCCCGAGTTGGAGTTCCACGAATGGACGGCCCGGCCGCTGGCTGTGGTGTCCCTGCCCGGGTCTCTGGCGCTGCTGCTGGGCGCGCTGGCGGGGCTGGTGGCTTGGGGTCGGAAGCGATGATCGACAAGCTGACACAAGAACAGACCGCGAAATTTCCTCAATATGTCGCAGAGTGGACCGGGCACGGCCTCTCAACGAAGCCCGCTGATCGGCCCCGCGCGGAATCGGCAATCCGCACGATGTATGCGCAAGCAGGCTTGGCGGAACCGAAGATCATCTGGTGCGATAGCCCTCTTTCTGGCGCTCTGACAGTTCAGGTGTTTAAGAACAACCAAAGCGTCGGGGCAAGCGTCGGGGCAAGCGTCAGGGAAAGCGTCAGGGAAAGCGTCTGGGCAAGCGTCAGGGAAAGCGTCAGGGAAAGCGTCTGGGCAAGCGTCGGGGCAAGCGTCGGGGCAAGCGTCGTGGAAAGCGTCAGGGCAAGCGTCGGGGAAAGCGTCTGGGCAAGCGTCTGGGCAAGCGTCTGGGCAAGCGTCGGGGGGCAACACGAAGCTCACTGGCTATCATTCTATCGATTCTTCCACACTGAGGCTGGGCTAATCTCACAGACGGAAAAGCTCAGCGGGCTGTGGGAGCTTTGCCAGTCGGCAGGGTGGGCTTATCCCTATGAAGGCGTTTGCTTCATCTGCGAACGACACAATGTCTGCAAGGTCAACGACGCCGGATTGATTCATTGCGAAAACGGCCCCGCCATCGCCTATCCAGACGGTTTTGAGATCTACGCCTTCAATGGTGTGCGCCTTCCCAAGGATTGGGTGGAAAACCGCGACACTATTGATCCAAGCGAAATCCTCAAAGCCCAAGATATTGAGCAACGCGCGGCTGGCGCAGCCTTGGTGGGCTGGGATCGTATGCTAGGCCACCTCAAGCATGAGGTGGTGGATCGCGGGCCAAACGCAGATTGGGGAGACCTCCTGCGCGTCTGGATGCCCGGTCTGGATGAGCCTGCCCTCATGCTCAAAGCCGAATGCCCGAGAAACGGGACCATTTGTGAGTTTGTACCATATGAGGGCCGCGCCCTTGATGGTCGAACATACCCCGTCAACACCGTGATCTCCGCGCAAGCATCACGCGTTTTCAAACACCCCGAAACCTACACGCATCCAAAGAGGAGAACCTAAGATGCAAACACAACAGCAAGGCGAAGTTCGCATTGAAAAGATCGACAACCTGCCGGAGGGGTTGGTGGCATTTGACCAGAAAACGCCGGATGGCAATTGGATCATCTCGCACAGCGAAAAGGGCCACCACCACTGCCTGCCGGGCGATGGAGTCACCGTGATGGAGCGCAAGCTACCAGCGGAGTTTGGCGATGCCATGAGTATCCTCTACGCTATCGTAGATCGCCCCGTCGAGATGTTTCAGGACGCAGCGGTGCCTCACGAAACGGCAGTGATGGAGCCTGGGATCTACGAACTGACGGTTTCCGCCGAAGTTGACCCATTCACCAAGAAGGCACGGAGGGTGGCCGACTAGGCCATCCTTCAATCTTCCCCGTAGTGGAGTTCGCATGATGGCTGACCGGTTTAAGGCCTTCGACACACGATCCGCCCTTCCCGTTCGCCGCGAGGTCGTAGCAGTCGAGGATTACGACCAGGCCATCGCAGCTTTGGAGAAGCTGATCGAGAACGTCTGTCCGCGCAACTGGGGCGACGATCAAAAGCGGGCTGAATCCTGGATAGAAGCGGCACGCATCAGTGGCCGCGACCTTCCATACGCCCGCTATCCCATGAGCAGGGCCGCGCTCGAACGGGCGGGCGTGAAGGAGAAAGAGTGATGGACGCACCCTTGCCAACAAGGGCCCTTTCCGTTCGCCAGCCTTGGGCGTGGGCAATCCTGTTCGCCGGCAAGGATGTCGAAAACCGGAGCTGGCAGGCTGTCAACCACGGGCTGAACGTTCGAGGAACCATCGCGCTGCATGCCGCCAAAGGAATGACCCGCGCCGAATACGAAGGAGCAAAGAGGTTCATGGCTGATCTGGACGTGGAATGCCCCGATGCATGTGACCTGTGGCGCGGCGCTGTTATCGGAACGATCGAGGTGGTTGATGTGGTGAAGGAACACACCTCGCCTTGGTTCTTTGGCCCACGCGGACTGATCCTAGAGAATCCCCGCTCGTGCGTTCCAGTGCCCGTGTCAGGAGCTCTTGGCTACTTCGAATGGCAAAGCCGCCGGACGGATGCGTTCCCCCAGCCTGCAAAGTGGATGCTGAATGACAGCCTGCGAAATCCACCCAAACCAGAGCCGCAGGGCTCGCTTTTATGAGGAAACGCATGCGACCGCTCAGGATAGCAAATGCCACACGTGTTCTCGCTGAGACCCAGGACGAATACTACGCCTTGGCGATCCGCGACGAGGAAATCGAGGGCGTGAACCACATGACATCTGTGTGGGAACCAACGCCTGAAGAGGTGGCACACATCAAAGCCGGTGGCGCAGTTCGGCTCACCATTCTGGGGTTCGGCCATCCACCCGTCATGATAACAACCCAGCCCGCACCGGAGGTCTGATGCCCGCACCAATCCAACCTGATGCACACGGCCCAATGAACCGCCTCGCGCGACAGATCGACAAAGGGCTCAACGGGAAAGCCAGAGGCAAAGACCGCCGCTGGGGCTTCGTCCTCTTGGTCGCCGAGTTCAACAAGATCGAAGGTGGTCGCGTGAACTACATCTCGAACGGCGATCGTGCAGACATGATCGCGATGCTGAAGGAGTATCTGGCGCGCGTTGAAGGCCGTGTCGCTCCTGATGTGGGGACGAAGCAATGACAACCACATATGCGACGACCGGATTTCCGAACTTCGTTCTCGACTATGTAGGGAGAGAAGGGCTCACGCTCAGCCGATCGGGCGGAACATGGACGTTGAGTGGGCACAAGACCGAGGTATCGCGACACGCACGCACGGCCTGTGAGGCACGCCTGTTGATTACTTCCCTAGTTTCACGACTGGACGGGCGCACTGACCGTCGACGGAGGGTGCAAGGCTGATGACCGTCCCCGCCCTTCTCACACCTGAAGAGGCCGCAGCCCATTGCCGGTGCTGTGTCAAAACCTTGCGGGACTACCGCCGCCAGGGCCTGAAGCATGTGAAGCTGGGGCGGAAAATTCTTTACCGGATGGATGATCTGGACCAATTTATCTCGAACAACACCGTGCAGGGGGTCGAATGCCGTTCAAGGTCAGGGGATCGCCGTTCTACCAGTACGACCGGACGATCAAAGTCAGCGGGCAATCTTATCGACTTCGAGGCAGCACTGGCGAGAGATCGCTCCGCGCAGCCCGGGAGATAGAAGACGAGGAAGTCCGCGCAGCGCGCCACCGCATTCTCTATGGCGAAGAGCGGGACGTCCTAACCCTAACGGTTGTCATCGGCACCTACCTCGATCGTGTAGCCTTGCACCAGCCATCAGCCAGATCCAGCAAGTCGCAAGCCAAGGCCCTGATCAAAGGCATCGGAAAGGCCATGCCTCTCCCCGAGATCACCATGCGTGTCCTGAGCGATCATATCGCCAAGCGCCGCGCCCATGTCTCAAATGCCACCGTGAACCGCGAGATCGCTTTCCTGCGCCGCGCATTCAAGTTCGCAACAAAGCAGCTCAACGCCGTGGCGCCCGATATCGACTGGTCGGAACTGCGCCTTATCGAACCCAAGGGCCGCGTCCGAGAGGCGACGGCAAACGAAGAGGCGCGGCTGTGGGCGGAGATTCGCGAAGACTATCGCGACTTCTTCACCTTCGCCCTGCTGACCGGGGTGAGGTTGAAGAGTGCCCGACTTCTGGAATGGCGTGATGTCGACTTTGACGCCCGAATCGTGAAGCTGCGCAGCATGAAGGGTGACATCTTCCACACGATCCCCATGACGAATGCCCTGCTGGTGCTTCTCGCAAATCAGGAGCGGGTCTGCGATCTGGTCTTCACGAAGATCAACCAGCGTACCAACCAGCGCACACCGATCAGCCAAGACGGCTGGCGGAAAATGTGGGCGGGTGCCCTCGATCGCGCGGGGGTGACAGACTTCCGGTTTCACGATTTGCGGCACACTGCGCTGACCAGAGTGACCCGGGTATCGGACTTGACCGTTGCCCAAGCATTGGCCGGCCATCGTGATATCGGGTCTACCGCGCGGTATGCACACGTGTTGGAAAAGGGCGTTCGGGACGCCATGGATGCGATTTCCACCCAGACTCCACCCAGAGTCGCAGACAAGCGGGGGAAATAGGCGCGTGTCCTCAGTGGCTTACCATGATGGGATTTTAGCTTCCCAAGCTGAATGTCGTGAGTTCGATCCTCATCACCCGCTCCATCCTATCAAAGCATTCCGAATTCTCTATATGTCTGTGAAATCGCTCACAGAAATCGAGTCCGCCTGCCCGTATTTGTTCTATTGAATACCTTGCTCCGAACATTTTTTTGCCACGGTTGCCCCCTACCCCTTTGGTTGAAGACGGATGCCAACGGGGGCAGGTCTCCAAAGTAAGCGTGTGTTTGACCCGCTGAGTTCTATGCGGGGGAGGATTGAAAGCCGTGCATCAGATAGCCCGTAACGAGAACGTTTTCGGCCGTGGAAAGTTCCTGAGTGACA
>CAYWND010000046.1:0-11155 GCA_964459085.1 uncultured Oceanibium sp.
AGGGTCGCCTGCCTATCCGGGTCGAACTGCGTGCCCTGACCGAGGCCGATTTCGTGCGCATCCTCAGCGAAACCGACAACGCCCTGACCCGCCAATACGTCGCACTGATGGAAACCGAAAAGCTGGAGGTCACCTTCACCGACGATGGCATCAGCGCCCTGGCCCGGATCGCGGCCGAAGTGAACAGCTCGGTCGAGAACATCGGCGCGCGACGGCTGTACACGATCATGGAACGCGTGTTCGAGGATCTCAGCTTTACCGCGCCCGACAAATCCGGCGAAAGCGTCACCATCGATGCGGGTTTTGTCGAAACGCATATCGGTGACCTGGCCAAATCCGCCGACCTCAGCCGCTACGTGCTATAGGTCACTGGGGACGGTAATCTCGCATTCCGCCGCGATATCGCCACACATTATGATATGGTCGCCGCATCCACCCTGTCCAAGAAAGTGTATTCGATGAAAAAGCTTCTTCTGACCAGTGTCGCCGCACTCGCGATCGGCGGGTTTGTCTATGCGCAAAGCGGCGTTGCCGTAAAGGATGCCGTCGAGAACGGTATCGAACGCCTCAACAGCGAAGGGGCCAACATTACGGTCGAGCGGTCGACCGTTGGCGGCGACAACTCGCTGACGCTGAATGGCGTGCGCATGGCGCCGGATGGGGGCGAGATGGTCATCGAGGCCGAGTGGGTCAAACTGACGCCATCGACGGATGTTCCCGGTGATGTCGACATCACTGTGTCGCCACTTGTGACGGCGACCGTGGATCCGTATGGCGGCGAAAACCCGGTCGTATTGACCCTGTCGTCGGACGATCTGGTGATCACGACCAACTGGGTCTTCCAGGCGGCGGGCCAACCCAGCTTTGCGATGGTGGCGGATGCGCTGACCCTGTCGGGCGGCAGCCCGGACCACCCGATGATAAAAGGCCTGAATTTCTCGCCCCGCGACTTTGCGATGGCGATGGCGGTGGACGAGGCTGCGGGCAACGTCGATGCCTCGTTCGCGGTCAGCGGCATGGACCTCGACTATGCGATCGCCGACCCGGACGAGGGGATCACGGTGGAAAGCACGATCGACACCAATGAATGGACTATGGCGTTTACCGCCCGCAACCTGCCTATGGATGGGGGCGAGGCCGAGGATTTCCTGGAAAATGGCGGCACCTTCAGCTTTACGTCGCAGGGCGGGGCGTCCACGACCGCGTTCAGTTCCGATGACCCCGAGATGCCGTTCAGCCTGGAAGGCACGGCTGGTCCGGGCACGGCCGAGATTTCGTTTGACGGGGACATGTTCGTCTACAAGGCGGAATTCAGCGGGCTGGACTATGTGGTCACCCCAAATCCGCAGGTAATGCCGCTGCCGCCGATGGAGCTGGCAATGGCCGGCGGCCTGGTGGACATCGAAATGCCGGCGGCACCATCCACAACCGCGCAGGATGCCAAGATCGGATTTGCCCTGCGCGAATTGTCGGTTTCGGACACCGCATGGTCGATGATCGATCCGGGTGGCGCGATCCCGCGTGATCCCGCAACGCTGGAAATTGACGTGACCGCGAAGGTGGCGATCAAGGACCAGATCTCGAAACTGGGCGAGGTCGACAATCCCATGGAAGTTGCCCAGGTGGACAGCGTTGCGGTCAACACGCTTTATCTGACCCTCGGGGGGGCCGAGGTCGCCGCGGGCGGTGCCGTCGATCTGGACAACACCGGACCCTTCCCCTTGCCCGAAGGCGCCATTGACGTATCGGTCAAAGGCCTGCAGACCCTGACCCAGACCCTGGTCGAGCTGGGCCTCGTCCCGCAAATGCAGGCCGGGATGGCGATGGGAATGCTGATGGCCTTTGGCCAACCGGGGTCCGAGCCGGACAGCTTTACCTCGAAGATCGAATTCAAGGACGGGCAGGTGCTGGCCAACGGTCAGCCAATTCAATAGGCCGCGCCTGTTTTGGCTGGACTGATCTGACGATCTGGGGTCCAAGGGCCCCATGAGCACCGCAGGTTTCCTGAAACAGAATGCCCCCTGGCTGACCGCCGGGGGGCTTTTGACTTTCGGGTCGTCCTACGGGCAAACCTATTTCATTTCTGTTTTCGCGGGCGAGATCCGGGGCGAATTCGGCCTTAGCCATGGCGACTGGGGCAGCCTTTATGCCTTGGGAACTGTTGCGTCAGCGGCCCTGATGCTGTCCATCGGCGGGGTCGTGGATCGCTATCGCGCGCGGTCGATCGCGATCATCAACATTTGTGTCTTTTCCATCGTCTGCCTGGCGATGGCGGCGGCACCGGCGGCCTGGATGTTGCCGGTGATCATCTTCGGTCTCAGGTTCTGTGGCCAGGGAATGATGAGCCATCTGGCCATCGTCTCGATGGGACGATGGTTCGCAGCGGCACGCGGCAAGGCGATCTCGATCGCGACTCTGGGCTTTTCCCTGGGCGAGGCTGCGTTGCCGTTCCTGTTCGTCACGCTGATGGGTGTTGTTGGCTGGCGGGCAAGCTGGGGGGTCGCGGCGCTGTCGCTGCTGCTGTTGATCCCACTGCTGATGCTGATGCTGCGCCAGGAAAGGTCTCCGCGCGGGGTGGCCGAGATCGCACAAGGCGCGGGCATGCTGGGACGGCACTGGACGCGGGGCCAGGCGTTGCGGAACTGGTTGTTTTGGGCCTGTCTGCCTGGGCTGCTGACGCAGCCGATCATCGGGACAGCCTTCTTTTTTCAGCAAGTCCACATGGTCGAGATCAAGGGCTGGCGACTGGAGGAGTTTGCCAGCCTGTTCCCCCTCTACACCGCAGCATCGCTGGTCGGGTTGGCTTTGGGCGGTGTTCTTGTTGATCGACTGGGGGCCGGGCGATTGATGCCAGTCTATATGCTGCCACAGGCGGTGGGGCTGATCCTGATTGCGGGCAGTGACAGCCTGGTCGCAGGGGCGGGTTGCATGGTCCTGTTCGGGATCATGCAGGGGTCCAGCGCCGCGACGCTGGGGTCGTTCTGGCCCGAGTTCTACGGCACCCGGCACCTGGGTGCGATCCGCAGCGTTTCAACCGCATTGATGGTCTTTGCTACCGCCATCGGACCGCTGGCGACGGGATACATGATCGATGCGGGCATCGACTATAACGACCAGTTGCGGGGTATGGCCGCAGCAATCTGCATCGTCTCGGGCATCTACTTTTTCGCCATGCGACAGGCGCGCTCCCTGCTGCGGGATCCGCAGGCATCCAGCGCCTGACCAACGCGGATCAGCGTCGGCGTCGCAGATAGACATAGTAGGCGCCGGTCCCACCATGGCGCTGGTGCGCTGGCGTGACCTGCAGGATCAAAGGCGCGACCGGCGCCTGCGCCAGCCATTGCGGCACGGCGTGGCGCAGCGTCCCCTTGCGGTCGGTCATGGCGTCCGGTTCCTCGCGCCGCGTCGATCCCTTGCCGGTAATGACCAGCACAAGGCGTAACCCCTGCGCATGCGCCTGCTGGATGAAAGATGAGAGAACCCCGTGCGCACGACCCTGGGTCAGGCCATGAAGGTCGAGGCGTGCCTCGGGGCCCATCTTGCCCCGCTTCAGCCGACCGTAGGCCTTGGCATCCATCCGCACTGGACCTGCCGGTTGTGCGGGGTCGGGGGCGAGGTCCATCGAGACCTTGGGCTGCGGCCGGTCGACGGGCTTGGTCCGAGACCCAATCGGGGCCGGGCTGGCCGGGCGCGGCGCGACTTTCACCTTTCGGGGATCGGGGGCAACACGTGGGGTATCGACCGGGGTCAGGGGCCGCAGCGTCTGGGTTACCTGATCCCAGACCGCCAGTTCATCAGCACTGAGTTGGCGGGGTTTGCGGGGCACAGACCAGACCCGGGATCAACCGCCCGTGGCGACCAGCAGCCAGTTGGGATTGTCGCTGCCCATCACTCGCGAGAAGGTCCAGACATCCTTTTGCCGCTTGATCTCGGTCGGGTCGCCCTCGACAACTTCGCCTTCGGGGTTGCGTACGACCGAAGTCAGTTCGCCGACAAAGCGGATGGTCACATCGCCCTCGCGCGTTTCCTCGTCAAACTCGGCGCCTACTATCTTGACCTCGCGGATCCCGACAAAGCTGGCGTCCACGGTCAGACCCTGATCGGCACGGGCAAACACGGCGGTCGAGAAGCTTTCGTACACATCGGGCGCAAGAAACTGCTGCAGGGTGTCCAGCTCGCCGTTTTCATAGGCCATCAGGATCATCTCGTACGCTTGCCGGGCGCCATGCTGAAACTCGGACACCGAAAAGCTGGGTTCGACCCGTTTCATCGCGGCCAGCGCCTTGCCGATATCGCTGTCGGGATCGACATGGTCGGAAATGTCCCGATCCTCGCCGCCGCCATCGATGACCTCGAACTGACGTTCCTTCTTATCCTCGCCCACAGACGGGCCATCGCCCATCGGTTTCTCGAAACCATCCCGGGTCCCCAGAACATCGCGCAGGCGAAGCACCAGGAAAAGCAACACACCTGCAAGAACCAGTATCTGGATCAGTTGGGAACCCATATCAGACGGACCTCGTATCGTTGTGCCCTTGGACGGGCGGCCTTTGGCACCTTATGTAGGGTGCAGGAGGGTGCGAGTCCATGCAAGCTTGTGCCCAAACAACCTTTGGAGCCTGCGACATGTGGCTATTCATCCCGTTCGTGGTGGTGCCGATCATCGAGATCGCGCTGTTCATACAGATCGGCGGGGCCATCGGTCTGTTGCCGACGCTGGCGGTCGTGGTACTGACCGCGCTGGCGGGGACGATCCTGGTGCGGGCGCAGGGTCTGGCCACGTTGGCGCGGTTGCAGCAAAGCCTGGCCGAGGGGGGCGATCCCACCGGACCCATTGCGCATGGGGCGCTGATCCTGGTGTCGGGCGTTCTGCTGCTGACGCCGGGGTTCTTTACCGATGGTGTGGGGTTCGCGTTGTTGCTGCCGCCGGTCCGCAGCCGCTTGATTTCTTGGGGCGCGGCACGTCTGGCCAGCCGGTTCACGGTCGTGACGCCAGATGGACGGGCCGAGCCTCAGGATACCGTCATCGAAACCGAGTATTACGAGATCGATCCCGACGAGATGCAGAACCCGGGGTCTTCCGGGTGGACGAAGCGGCCCTGACGGGATAGACCCCTCGCGACGAATTTCACGGAGAACACAATGGCTCAGGACGACGCCGCGGCACAGACACCGCAGCAGCCCCGCTTGCAGGTGCTGGCGCAGTACATTCGCGATCTTTCCTTCGAGAATGTCGCGATTCAGAAGAACGCGAAACTGGACGGCACGCCCGATGTGCAGGTTCAGGTGGCTCTGGATGCGAACAAGCGCGGCGAGGACGTGTTCGAGGTCATCAACAAGGTCAAGGTCGAATCCAAGTCCGGCGACAACGTCGCCTTTATCATCGAGCTGGAATATGCGGGTCAGTTCAAGATCGAGAATGTGCCGGCCGAACAGTTGCACCCGTTCCTGATGATCGAATGCCCGCGGATGATCTTTCCCTACATCCGCCGGATCCTGGGCGACATCACGCGCGATGGCGGGTTCCCGCCGCTGAATGTGGACAACATCGACTATCTGTCGCTGTATCGGCAGGAATTGCTGCGCCGCCAGGCGGCATCAGGCGCGGGAGAAGGGAACGGGGCGGACAAGGCCGAAGCCTGAGGTCAGGGCCAGGTCCCGCCGCCCTCTAGTCTCGCGACAAAGGCATCATGCGCCTTGGCCTCGGCCTCGGTCAGGCGCGACGGCAGGGTTTTGGGGCGCTTTGGCGGGACCCAGTCGCCGGACGTTGCGGCCTGTCCAGTTTGGGTGGCCACGACTGACAGGGCGAAATCGGGCTGACGGCCACCGATCAGTTCCAGATAGACCTCGGCCAGAATTTCACTGTCCAGAAGCGCGCCGTGCTTTTCACGGGCCGAGTTGTCGACCCCGAACCGGCGGCACAGCGCATCGAGCGAATTCTGGGCGCCGGGAAACTTCTTGCGCGCGATCATCAGCGTGTCGGTCGCGCGGGTCATCGGCAACTTGGCATTGCCGGCCCACTCCAGCTCGGCGTTCAGGAACTTCATGTCGAATGCCGCGTTGTGGATCACCAGGGTCGCATCGCCCACGAAATCCAGGAAGGCCTGCGCCACATCCGCAAAAACCGGTTTGTCAGCAAGGAATTTCTCGGAAATACCGTGCACATCGAACGCCTCTTGCGGCATGTCGCGCTGGGGGTTGATGTACTGGTGATAGGTCCGCCCGGTGGGCACATGGTTCCTGAGCTCGACGCCACCAATTTCGACCACCCGGTGGCCTTCGAACGGATCAAGGCCGGTCGTTTCGGTATCGAGTACGATCTCGCGCATGTCAGTCTGCCTGTATCTGCCTCAGCACAGTCTGGACCTGTTCGCGAGCATCCTCAAGCCCGCGGGACGTATCGATGATGAAATCGGCGCGCGCACGTTTTTGATCGTCGGGCATCTGCCGGGATAGAAGGGTCTGGAAACGCTCTTCGGTCATGCCAGGCCGGTCGAGGACACGTCTGCGTTGCACATCCGATGGTGCGGTGACGACCAGCACGTGGTCAAAGCTGTCCTGAGCGCCGGTTTCAAACAGCAGTGGAATATCGAGGACCGCAACACCACCGTCGAGCTGTTCGATGAAGGTCTGCCGGTCGCGGGCGACCAGCGGGTGGACCGCGGCCTCGAGTTTTGGAAGGAACGCGGGATCGCGCGAGATCTCGGCCTTAAGCCGTTGCCGATCCACGGCGCCATCGACAATCGCATCCGGCAGCAGGCCTGCAACCGCCGGGATCCCAGCACCGCCTGGTGCATAGAGGCGGTGCACGGCGGCATCGGCATCCCAGACCGGAACGCCAAGGTCACGGAACATATTCGCGGTTGTGGTCTTGCCCATCCCGATCGAGCCGGTCAGTCCGATCAGAACGGGCTGGTCGCCGCTCACGCGTTCAGGACCGCAAGGCGCAGATCGTGATCAACCTCGGGACGTACGCCGAACCAGCTTTGGAAGCCCGGCACCGCCTGGCAAAGCAGCATGCCAAGACCGTCGACGGTTGGCATGCCGTTGGCCCTGGCCGTTGCCAGCAGATCGGTTTCCAGCGGGTTGTAGACGATATCCGTGACCAGAGTGCCTTGCGAGGCGCGTTCCAGCGACAGCGGCAAGGGGGACTTGCCGACCATGCCCAGCGCGGTGGTATTGACGATCAAATCCGCCTCGGCGGTGGCATCATTGGCGCGATTCCAATCGATCACCTCAATCCGTGCGCCAAACTGTTCGCGCAGGATCTCGGCCCGCTGTCGGGTTCGGTTGGCAATAAACAGTTTGTCGGCACCACCGGTCAAAAGGGCCGAGACGATGGCCCGCGAGGCGCCGCCCGCGCCCAGCACCAGTGCCGCCTTGCCGCGCGGATCCCAACCCTCGCCCGACGAGGAGAGGCTTTCGAGAAATCCGTAGCCATCCGTGTTGTCGGCGGTGATCGATCCATCCTCGCGCAGGACAATCGTGTTCGCTGCTCCGATCAAAGCAGCACGGTCAGAGACATTGTCGGCCAGCGACAGGATGCTTTCCTTGTAAGGGATGGTGACGTTAAAGCCCTTGAAGCCAAGGCGATGCAGCGACCGCACACCGTTTTCAAAATCCTGCGGTTTCAGGCCAATGGGAATATAATGTCCTGGAATCCCGTATTTTTTCAGCCAATGCCCGTGAAGTACAGGGGACAAAGAATGAGAAATCGGCCAGCCAACGACACCGGCTAAAGGCGGCGCGTTTTCAGTCATTCCAGGACGATCCTCCGTGTTCTGAGAAATGCGAGGACGTCCAAAAGCGGCATCCCCAGGACCGAAAAATAGTCGCCCTGGATGCGGCTGAAAAGTGTGGGTCCGTCAGCCTCGAGTTTATAGCAGCCGACTGTGGTAAGAAGGTCATCGCCGTGGCGGGAGATGTAGTCATCGAGGAACGCATCGGAAAAATCCCGCATGATCAGCTGAGCGCGTCCGATGTGCCGCCAGACAGGCCTGCCGTCTTCGTAGATGACAGCGGCTGACAGCAGTTCATGGGACGCGCCCCGCAAAGCTGTTAGTTGATCACGCGCATCGGCCAGTGTGGTGGGCTTGTCGAAAAGTTTGCCCGCGCAGGTCAAAACCTGGTCGCTGCCCAAGATCAGGTTTTGCGGGGCCCTGAGGGCGATTTTTCGTGCCTTGAGATCGGCCAGCGCATCGGCGATGTCGCGTGGTGGCAAGCCCTCGGCCAACATCGCTTGCTTGACGGACATCTCGTCCACCTGCGGTTTCGCTATGTCGAAAGGCACCCCGCAGTCGTGTAGCATCTGGGCCCGGGCGACAGAAGAGGATGCCAGGATTAGACGGTGGGTCATTTCGATTTCCCGGATGCCAAAAAGCGACGAACGGATGCCGCGGTTTCCTCGATCGATCTGCGGGTCACGTCGACCACAGGAATGTCGAACCGGTCGAACAACAGCCGCGCGGCGATCAGTTCCTCTTCGATTTGTCGCAGGTCCGTGTAGTTTTCCAAAGGCGATGATCCCAATGCTTTGAGGCGGGTGTTCCTGACCTGTTGCAGGCGCGAGGGGCTGGCGGTCAAGCCAAGGATCGGAATCCCTTGGGTCGTCGCGGATTTGATCAACCCATCGATGTCTTTGCCAGGGACGACAGGAATGTTTGCGGCTTTGATACCCTGATAGGCCAGAAAAATGCAGGTCGGGGTCTTAGAGGTTCTGCTGACGCCCAACAGAATGATATCCGCCCCTGCAAGTCGATCCGTAGACATCCCATCGTCTTGGCTGATTGCGAAATCGATCGCGGCGATCCTGTCGAGATAGCCAGCATCCACCTGATACTGTTGTCCCGGCCGGCTGTCAGGTTCCTGCGACAGCAGGTTGCTGAGCTGTTCAATAACCGGGTCGAGGATCGCAACTGCGGCGGTACCAGTGCGATGGCAAAGATCCGCGATACCACTTCGAATTTCTGTGCTGGTCGAGGTGTATCCGATCAGCGCGGCATCCCGAAGCAGGCTTTCATCCAATGCGGCAAGGTCGTTGGCTGACCGCACGAACGAATAGACGTGAAACTGCGGGTCCAGATCCGAGAACTGGGCGACGCTGGCCTTCATCACCGCAAGCGCGGTGTCGCCGGTGGAATCCGAGATCACAACGATCTGCAATGTGTGTGCTCCGTTGCGGAAAACTGCGGGCAATATACCGGGATAAATTGGGGACAATCCACTGGAAGCGGCGGCACGTTCAATTCTGTTCACCGCTCGGCGCAGACCGAGGGAACTTGTGAACATGTGGATGACGCAGCCGAAAAATTCGGACAGTGTTCATAAGTGGTACACCGATGACTTACCGGTAGAGACCAGCAGATCATCCACACAGTTTTCAACAATTGAATATATTTGTAAGCCATTGAAAATAAATATATATATTCTGGATTTAGAGGTATGTGACCAGCAGAACGGAAAATCTTCAACACCCTGAGATCTCCACAGGACGGCTGTGGAGCTTGTTAGAAAAGCGGGGTTCCACAGGATCCACAGGGACCCACAACAAACACAATTTTCTTATTATTCTTATTATAATAGTTAGAGGGTAAAAAGGCGGGCGCTGAGTATGGATTTCCTGATCCCATTTTATGCTTGGATCAAAGCATTTCACATTATGGCTGTGATTGCTTGGATGGCGGGCCTTTTCTATCTGCCGCGCCTGTACGTGCACCATGTAGAGCGGGCCGAGGTCGGATCCGAGATGTCCGAGACGTTCAAGATGATGGAGCGCAAGCTTTTGCGGGTGATCATGAATCCGGCGATGATTGCCGCCTGGGTCCTGGGGTTGCTGCTGGTTGCCACGCCCGGTGTCCTGTCGGTTTGGGCTGATGGCTGGTTTGCGGTGAAGTTTCTGATGATCTGCCTGATGACCTGGTTTCACCACTGGTTGTCGCTTAGGCGCAAGGAGTTTGAGGCCGACCAGAACACCCGGACCGGGCGGACCTATAGACTGATGAACGAGGTTCCTACAGTTCTGATGGTGGTGATTGTCATCATGGTCGTTGTAAAGCCTTTTTGACGATTGATCGGTTTGACATTTCCGAATTATTTCCCATATTTGGGGCAAGCTGAGAGCGCCCGCTCGTAAAAACAGCACTCCCCAGATCATCGGACACTACCTTTCCTGGTAAGCGCGTACCTGCATCCGAAGAAATAGCCGGACACTATGATGGATTATCAACAGCTTTCGCTTGCCGACCTTAAGGCAAAGAGCCCCGCAGACCTTTTGACCATGGCCGAAGAGCTTGAGGTCGAGAATGCCTCGACCATGAGGAAAGGCGACATGATGTTCGCCATCCTCAAGGAACTTGCGGAAGAGGGGGTCGAGATTTCGGGGGATGGGGTCCTGGAGGTGCTGCAGGACGGTTTCGGATTCCTTCGCTCGCCCGAGGCGAACTATCTTCCTGGTCCGGATGATATCTATGTCAGTCCCAACCAGATCCGAAAGTTTTCGCTGCGGACTGGCGATACGGTTGAGGGTGTGATCCGGGCGCCCAAGGAAAACGAGCGATACTTTGGCTTGATCAAGGTATCGAGTATTAATTTCGAGGATCCCGACCGTGCCAAGCACAAGGTTCATTTCGACAACCTGACGCCGCTTTATCCGGACGAGCGACTGAAGATGGAGATCGACGATCCCACAATAAAGGACAAGTCGGCCCGGGTGATTGATCTGGTTGCGCCGATCGGTAAAGGGCAGCGGTCGTTGATTGTGGCGCCGCCGCGGACCGGTAAGACTGTGATCCTGCAAAACATTGCGGCGTCGATCGAAAAGAACCACCCCGAGTGTTTTCTGATCGTGTTGCTTGTTGACGAGCGACCGGAAGAGGTCACGGATATGCAGCGGTCGGTCAAGGGAGAGGTGATTTCCTCCACCTTTGACGAGCCGGCGACGCGGCACGTTGCCGTGGCGGAAATGGTGATCGAGAAGGCCAAGCGCTTGGTCGAGCACAAACGGGATGTCGTGATCCTGCTGGACTCGATTACCCGCCTTGGTCGCGCGTTCAACACCGTGGTGCCAAGTTCGGGGAAGGTTCTGACCGGTGGTGTGGACGCCAACGCCCTGCAACGGCCCAAGCGGTTCTTTGGTGCCGCCCGAAACATCGAGGAA
>CAYWND010000047.1:0-10906 GCA_964459085.1 uncultured Oceanibium sp.
TGGGACGAGGTGCTGGTGTCGGCCGCCGGTGGCGCCGTCGGCGACAAACTGCTTCGTACCGCGATGGCCGCGCGGGCGCTCACCACCTATCGGGACAAGACGTGGCGGGTGCTGGCCGGGGTGAATGTGCCTGCCGATGCGCTGGCCAGCCTGCGCGCCGAGGCGCCCGAGGGCGTCATCGTGGAGCCGTCGCGCGGCGACTTCCCCGACCTGCTGATGAACTGCGCGGCGTCGGTGAGCCAGGCGGGCTACAACACCACCATGGAGGCGATCCGCGCCGGGTGCCGCATCATCGCGGTGCCCTACGCCGGCGGGCTGGAGACCGAGCAGACACTGCGGGCGGAAGCGCTGGCCGAGCACGGCGTGTTGCAGATCGTTCCGGAAGCGGACTTAACGCCAGAGACGCTGGCGCGCGCCATCGACGCGGCCGAGCCGGCGGCGCGCTTCGATCTCGACACGGACGGCGCGGCGGCCTCGGCGAAACTGCTGACGCAGTGGATCAACGCCAGATGAGTGCGTGGGACGACCTGGCGCGCGAGTTCGATGCCTGGGGCGAGGCCGGCCGGGTGGCGACGCTGTGGTGGCGCGACGACGATGTGCGGCGGCCGGGCCCGAAGCTGACACGCTTGATCGAGGTCGCCGATGGCCTGCCGTTGGCTCTGGCGGCGGTGCCCGCCGACGCGACGGCCGATCTGGCCGAGTTGCCGGAGAACGTGTGTTTCCTGCCGCATGGCTGGCGCCACGTGAACCTGGCGCCGGCGAGCGAGAAGAAGTGCGAGTTCGGCCCGCACCGCCCGGCCTTCGACCGGCTGGCCGACGTGGCGCTGGGCTGGACCCGGCTGCGCCACCTGTTCGGCGAGCGGGCACGACCGGTCTTCGTGCCGCCGTGGAACCGGATCGATCGAGCCTTCGTACCGCGTTTGAGCCATGCCGGCCTGTCCGCGCTGTCGCGTTTCGGGCCGCGCAAGACGGCGCTGGCGGCCCCGGACCTAGCGGAAGCGAACTGCCACATCGATATCGTCGACTGGCGCGGCACACGCGGCTTTGTCGGCGACGACGCGGCGCTCTCGGCGCTCATAGCCCATCTGGGTGCCCGGCGCCGCGGGGAGGTGGACGCCGAGGAAGCCACCGGCGTGATGACCCATCACGACGTACACGACGCCGGATGCTGGGATTTCCTGGCGAAACTGCGCGAATCAACCGCGAATCACCGCGCCGCGCGCTGGTTATCGGCAGACGAGGCGGCTAGTCTGCAGCCGTGACGATACACCGATATCCAATGGGCGAGATCGGCGCCGATTATGCACGTGCCGCCGCCGGACTGGCGATTACCGGCGGCCCGGCCGTGTTCGCCGATCTTTTACCGGTGGTCGCCATAATCCTCGGCGGGCTCGCGCTGCTGTTCGGCGGCTATGGCGTTCGGACCTATTGGCGCCATCGGACGTCGGTGGAAGTTTCCGACGAGGCCTTGCACACACACGGCCCGTTCGGCAAAACGGTGCCCTGGGCGGCGCTGGACGAGGTCCGGCTCCGCTATTTTTCAACGCGGCGCGACCGCGCCAAGGGATGGATGCAGCTCACGGTGAAGGGTCAGGAGGCGACCATACAGTTGGATTCGACGCTCGACGCGTTCGAGGATGTCGCCCGCCGGGTCGTCGAGGTCGCCCGGCACCGCGGGATCGAGCTCAACGAGGCCACCCGAAGCAATCTCGACGCCCTCGGGCTCGGCGAGCAGAAGAGCTAGCATGTCGACGGTCCTGCGGGTTCGCGATCTCGCCGTAGAGTTCAATGTCGCCGAAGGCAAGGTGCGCGCCGTCGACGGCGTTTCCTTCTCCATTCCGGAGGGCAAGACCGTTGCCCTGGTCGGCGAGAGCGGCTCCGGCAAGACGGTGGTCAGCCAGACCATCATGCGGATCCTGCCGCGGCCGGCGCAGGTGGTCGGCGGCGAGGTGCTGTTCTTCGACCCCGACCGGCCCGGCAACTTCGTCGACATCTGCCGGCTCGGCGAGAACTCCAAGGAAATGCGCGCGATCCGCGGCGGGCGGATCTCGATCATCTTCCAGGAGCCGATGACGTCGCTGTCGCCGCTGCACACCATCGGCAACCAGATTTCCGAAAGCCTGGAGCTGCACCGCAACCAGTCCGGCAAGGAAGCGCTGGAGATGGCCGCCGACATGCTGCGCATGGTCGGCTTCCCGGCGCCGGACGAGGCGGTGCACAAGTATCCGTTCGAGCTGTCCGGCGGCCTGCGGCAGCGGGCGATGATCGCGATGGCGCTGATCTGCGAGCCATCGCTGCTGATTGCGGACGAGCCGACCACAGCGCTGGATGTAACGATCCAGGCGCAGATCCTGGCGCTGCTGAAGGAATTGCAGGCCGAGTTCGGGATGGCGATCCTGCTGATCACCCATGATCTGGGTGTGGTGGCCGAGATCGCGGACGAGGTGGTCGTGATGTATCATGGCCAGGTGATGGAGGCGGCCCCGGTCGACGCGGTCTTTCGCCAACCCCGGCACCAGTATCTGAAGGGTCTGCTGGGGGCGATCCCAACCTTTGACACCCCTGCGGGCGAGCGGTTGAAGCCACTGCGCGAGATCCCGTTGAAGAACGCCGAAGGGCTGCGCGGGCTGGTGGCGCGGCGCCAGGCGGATGCCGCGACCACGGGCACGGGCCCATTGTTGAGCGTGCGCAACTTGTCCAAGACGTTTCAGGCCAAATCCCAGCAATGGCGGTTCAACAAAGGCCCGACGCCCGAGCCGGCGGTCGATGATGTCAGTTTCGACATCTATCCCGGCGAATGCCTGGGTCTGGTGGGCGAAAGCGGGTCGGGCAAAACCACGGTCGGCAAGCTGATCCTGCGCGCGCTGCAGCCCGACGGCGGGTCGGTGACGCTGGACAACGGCACCGGGCCGGTCGATGTGCTGTTGGCTCAGGGTCCGGCGCTGGACGCGCTGCGGACCCGGATGCAGATGATCTTTCAAGATCCGATCTCGTCGCTGTCGCCGCGGATGACGGTGGGGTCGATCCTGCACGAGCCGCTGGACATTCACGATCGCGGCGACATGGACGAGCGGCGGGAACTGGTCTCGGCCCTGCTGAACGCGATCGGGCTGGGCGACAAGGCGGCCTCGCGCTATCCGCACAGCTTTTCGGGTGGGCAGCGGCAGCGTATCGGCATCGCCCGCGCCCTGACGCTGGCGCCGGAGTTGATCGTCTGTGACGAGGTCAGCTCGGCCCTGGATGTGTCGGTGCAGGCGCAGGTTCTGAACCTGCTGAAGGATCTGCAGCGCGAATTGCAGCTGTCCTATCTGTTCATCTCGCACGATCTGGCGGTGGTCAGCTATATGGCGGATCGGATCGCGGTGATGTGGCGGGGGCGGCTGGTCGAGATCGGCCCCTGCAAGACGCTGCTGGCCGACCCGGTGCACCCCTATACGCAGGCCTTGCTGGCTGCGGTCCCGCATCCCGATCCCGATCACGTGCTGGACGTCGCGGCAACCGGAAAATCCGCCCTGGAATCCAGCCAGGACTGGCCCGAGATGTTCATGGACCGCCCGGGCGAGGCGCTGGCGCTGGTCGATATCGGCGATGGGCATATGGTTCGAATGCGGGCCGATGCCAGGCAGGAGAGTGTGGCCTGATGCGCAAACTGTCCCGACGCGAAACCCTGGCGATGCTGACCGCAGGCACGGCCCTGCCCGCTGGCCTGGCGCAGGCCTTCGAGGGGGCCGAGTTCCTGCGCGATGCGGTGGATGCGGGCGATCTGCCCCCCGTGGCCGAGCGACTGCCGGTGACACCGCGGGTGATCGACGTGGCCAAGCTGGGCGGCACACCGGGCCGCCACGGAGGCGAGTTGCGCATCCTGATCGGCAGGCAGCGCGACATAAGGCTGATCCCGCTGTTCGGCTATTCCCGGCTGATCGGGTTCGATCGCAAGCTGAAATTCGTCCCAGACATCCTGCGCGACTATCACATCCAGGACGACCGGATTTTCACCTTCGAGCTGCGCGAGGGGCATCGCTGGTCGGACGGGCACCCGTTCACGGCCGAGGATCTGCGCTATGCCTGGGAGGATGTGATCCTGCATCCCAAGCTGCCGGGCATGCCGCTGAACCTGAAGCCGGACGGGCAGGAACCGAAATTCGAGGTGATCGATCCGGTCACGGTCCGCTATAGCTGGCCCTCCCCCAACCCCGAGTTTCTGCCAAGCCTGGCCGCGCCGGTGCCGCCCCGGATCGTGATGCCCGCGCACTACCTGAAACAGTTGCACGCGGATTATCAGGACAAAGATGTGCTGGACGCGGCGGTGGCCGAGAACCGGGTCGACGACTGGCGCGCGCTGCATACCCGCCTGTCGCGGCCGAACCGACCGGCCAACCCGGACCTGCCGACGCTGGAGCCGTGGCGCCCGCGCACCAAGCCGCCCGCGCAGCAGTTTGTCTTTGACCGCAACCCGTTCTTTCATCGGGTCGACGAGAACGGATTGCAGCTGCCCTATGTCGACCGGATCAAGCTGAACGTCAGCTCGTACGAGATCATTCCGGCCAAGGCCGCGGCGGGCGACAGCGATCTGCAGGCCACAAGCATCAACTTTGCCCAGTACACAGTGCTGAAAGAGGCCGAGAAGCGGCATCCTGTCAGTGTCTCGCTGTGGAAGCGCGGCCAGGGCTCGCGCCTGGCGCTGTATCCCAACATGACCTGCGCCGACCCGATGTGGAGCAAGTTGTTCCGTGACGTGCGGGTGCGCCGCGCACTGTCGCTGGCGATCGACAGGACCGAAATCAACAAGGCGCTGTTCTATGGCCTGTGTTCCGAGGCCGCCAACACGGTGCTGCCCGAAAGCCCGTTGTTCCGGCCCAAATATGCCGAGGCCTGGGCGCGCCACGACCCGGACCAGGCCAATGCGCTGCTGGATGAGGCCGGGTTCTCGCCCAAGCTGATGGACGGACGGCGCAGGCTGCCGGACGGGCGGGTTGCAGGCATATTGATCGAAACGGCGGGCGAAAGTTCGGTCGAGACGGATGTGCTGGAACTGATTGGCGATCACTTCAACCGGGTCGGCCTGGCCCTGTGGACGCGGTCGTCGCAGCGCGACATCTTCCGCAGCCGGGTGTTGGCGGGTCAGGTGGTGATGTCGGTCTGGTATGGACTGGACAACGGGGTGCCGACTGCGGACATGCCGCCCGTCGCACTGGCCCCGACATCCGACGACCAGTTGCAATGGCCGGTGTGGGGGGTCCACTACATGTCCGGCCAGCGTCAGGGCAAGGCACCGGACCTGCCCGGGCCGCAACGGCTGGTCGAGTTGGTGAAAATCTGGCGCAAGTCCCGCAGCACCGCCCAACGCGAAGCGGTCTGGCACGAAATGCTGCAAATCCACGCCGATCAGGTCTATTCCATCGGCACCGTGAACGGCGCGCCGCAGCCGATCCTGCGCGCACGCAACCTGCGCAACGTGCCCGACAGCGCGCTGTTCAGTTACAGCCCGACCTCGATGCTGGGCGTCTACATGCCGGATACGTTCTGGCGCGACCCGGAGTTGTAGCGGAATGCTGGCCTATGTACTTCGCCGGATCGCCGGGATGGTTCCGACCCTGCTGTTCATCTCGATCCTGGTCTTCACGATCATCGAGCTGCCGCCTGGCGACTATTTCGAGAGTTACATCCAGGAACTGCGCGTCCTGGGCGAGAGCGCGGACCTGCAGGAGATCGAGGAACTGAAAGAGCGCTACGGCTTCGACGATCCGTTGCCGGTGCGGTATTTCCATTGGGTCGTCGGCATGTTGCAGGGCGATTTCGGCTATTCATTCGATTACCGGATGCCGGTAAACGAGGTCGTGGGCGACCGGCTGTTCCTGACCATCCTGGTGTCGTTCGTGACGATCATCTTCACCTGGCTGGTGGCCTTTCCCATCGGCCTGTATTCGGCCACGCACCAGTACAGCTGGGGCGACTATGGCCTGACCTTCGTGGGGCTGCTGGGCATCGCGATGCCGCAGTTCATGATGGCGATCATCATGATGTATTTCGCCAATATCTGGTTTGGCGTGTCGATCGGCGGGCTGATGGACCCGGAATACCTGAACCAGCCGATGAGCTGGGACAAGGCCAAGTCGATCATGGATCACATCTGGATCCCGGTGATCATCATCGGGACCGGCGGGACGGCGGCGATGATCCGGCGGCTGCGCGCCAACCTGCTCGATGAGATCAAAAAGCAATATGTCGTCACCGCCAAGGCCAAAGGCCTGTCGCCGACCAGGGTCGTGCTGAAATACCCGCTGCGCATGGCGCTGAACTTTTTCATTGCCGATATCGGGTCGATCCTGCCGGCGATCATCTCGGGGGCCGAGATCACAGCGATCATCCTGTCGCTGGAGACAACAGGCCCGATGCTGATCCGGGCGCTGCAGGCGCAGGACATGTACCTTGCCGGATCGTTTCTGATGTTCCTGGCGTTCCTGACGGTGATCGGGGTCCTGATCTCGGACCTGGCGCTGGCGGTTCTGGATCCGCGCATTCGTCTGGACAGGAGTGGTAGCCGATGAAGACGCCACTGCCCGGCCCCGGCGAGCCGCTGGGACACTACGTCTCGGACCAGCCGTTTGACCCGGAAGTCGAGGTCGGGGCGCAGACCGAACTGGCGCAGGCATCGCAGCGCCGGATCATGTGGCTGAAGTTCCGCCGCCACCGGCTGGCCGTGATCTCGGGGATCTTCCTGCTGTTTGCCTATGGGTCGCTGCTGATCACGGAATTCCTGGCGCCTTATGCGCTGGAACACCGCAATCTGGACTATATCTACGCCCCGCCCCAGACGATCCGGATGTTCCACGAGGGCCAGTTCGTGGGCCCGTTCGTCTATGGCCAGACCATGACGCTGGACATGGAAACCCTGCGGCGGGTCTATACCGACGATCTGGAAGACGTCCAGCGGCTGCGCTTTTTCTGCCGGGGCGAGAGCTATGAGTTCTGGGGGCTGATCCCGGGCGATTTCCATCTGGTCTGCGCGGCCGAGGGGGGGCGGTTTTCACCGCTGGGAACCGACCGGCTGGGCCGGGATGTGTTTTCGCGGATCCTTTATGGCGCGCGGATCTCGCTGACGATCGGGCTGTTGGGCACGGCGGTCAGTTTCATGCTGGGCATCATCATGGGCGGGATCGCCGGATACTATGGCGGTCTGTTCGACACCTTCGTGCAGCGCATGAACGAGGTGCTGCAATCCATCCCCTCGATCCCGCTGTGGATGGCGCTGGCCGCGATCATTCCGGTGACGTGGTCCCCGATCCTGGTCTATCTGGGGATCACGGTGATCCTGGGCATGCTGGACTGGACCGGCATGGCGCGTGCGGTCAGGTCGAAACTGTTCGCCCTGCGCGAAGAGGACTATGTGGTGGCCGCCGAGATCATGGGGGCCAAGGGGTCGCGGATCATTGCGCTTCATCTGCTTCCCGGTGTATTGTCGCACGTGATTGCCAGTGCCAGTCTGAGCGTTCCTGCGATGATCCTGGGCGAGACGGCACTATCGTTTCTGGGGCTAGGCTTGCGGCCCCCGATCACGAGTTGGGGCATTTTGCTGACCGAGGCGAGGGGGGTCGAGATCATTGCGCTGTATCCGTGGCTGCTGTGGCCGCTGCTGCCGGTCTTTCTTGTCGTGCTCGCCTTCAACTTCCTGGGCGACGGCTTGCGCGACGCGGTGGATCCGTATCGATGACTGACGCGACCCAACCGGCCCCCGCTCAACAGTCGTTCGCGGACGCCAAGATCCTGATCTACAGCCACGACACCTTTGGGCTGGGCCATCTGCGACGGTGCCGCGAGATCGCCCATGCGCTGGTCGAGGCCTATAGCGGGCTGTCGATCCTGATCATATCTGGGTCGACGATTGCGGGCGCGTTTGACTATCGGACCCGGGTCGATTTCGTAAAAGTGCCCAGCGTGATCAAGCTGCGCAATGGCGAGTACACCTCGTTGGCGCAGCACCTGCCGCTGGCCGATACGCTGAACATGCGCCGGACCATCATCCAGCACACCGCGCGGACCTTTGCGCCCGACATCTTCATCGTCGACAAGGAACCCGCGGGTCTGAAGGGCGAGATCGAGGACACGCTGGCCATGCTGAAAAGCCGGGGCACGCGGCTGGTTCTGGGGCTGCGCGAGGTCATGGATGCGCCGCATCTGCTGATGTCGGAATGGGCCAAGTCGGGCAACATGGAAAAGGTGCAGCGCTATTACGATACGGTCTGGGTCTATGGCCCCGAACGGTTTCACGACCCGCTGCGGGGACTGCCGGTACCCGACGAGGTGCGCCACAGGATGCGCTATACCGGGTTTTTGCGGCGTCAGGCGCGCGACGGCGTCGCCTCGCACATGACCACGGCTGAGTTCGACGACTATATCCTGGTGACCACGGGCGGCGGCGGGGACGGCGAGAACGTCATCCGTCAGGTTCTGGCCGCCTATACCGTTGCGGGCGACACGATGCCGCCAGCGGTCTTTGTCCTGGGCCCCTACCTGCCCGCACAGGCGCGCGAGGACCTGCACGCGGCAGGGGCCGAGATCCCCAATATCCAGATGATCGATTTCGACAACCGGCTGGAGGATCTGGTGGCCGGCGCCTCGGGCGTGGCGGGCATGGCGGGCTATAACACCTTTTGCGAGATCCTGTCGTTCGACAAACCCTCGCTGCTGTTGCCCCGGACAGAGCCGCGCGAAGAGCAGCTGATCCGCGCGCAACATGCCGCAGCCCTGGGGTGGTCGCGCCTGTTGCTGCCCGAGCAGGCAGATGATCCGCATATCATGGCGCAGGCCCTGGCCGAGTTGCCGGACCAGGCCCCGCCGTCGGCGTCCCAGCACCCGGTTGAACTGGACGGCCTGGACCGGATCGTCGGGGATGTGGGCCATTGGCTAGAAGACCGCAGAACACCGCCTGTGACCGCCCTGAATGCCTAAACAGATGGGTGCGGACGCCGCGGCCCCGCAGCCGCGGCTGCTGATCGTGTTGAAAGGCTATCCGCGGATCTCGGAAACCTTCATCGCGCAGGAATTGCTGGGGCTGCAAAGGGCGGGGCTGGCGTTTCAGATCATCTCGTTGCGGCCGCCCTATGACGCGATCACGCACCCGATCCATGACCAGATCACGGCGCCGGTGCTGTATCTGCCCGAGTACCTGCACAAGGAGCCCCTGCGGGTGCTGTCCGCGCTTGCGAAGCTGTCGCTGACGCGCGGGTTCTGGGCGTTGCTGCCGACATTTCTGCGCGACTTTGCACGGGATCCTGCGCGGGACCGGGTGCGGCGGCTTGGGCAGGCGCTGGTCCTGGTGGCCGAGCTGCGGGGCGATGGGGCCTGGATCTATTCCCATTTCGCGCACACGCCGACGTCCGTTGCCCGCTATGCCGCCAGGATGGCGGGGGCGCGGTTCTCGATCTCGGCCCATGCCAAGGACATCTGGACGTCGCCCGACTGGGATCTGCGGGCCAAACTGACCGAAGCCCAGTGGACCGTGACCTGTACCGATGTCGGGCGGGACCGTCTGACGGCGATCGCGCCCGACGCGGCGGTGCATCTGCTGTATCACGGGCTGGACTTGGCCCGGTTTCCGAGCTTTGCCGATCGGACGGTGCATCGCGATGGCAGCGATCCGGGGGATCCGGTCAGGATCCTGAGCGTTGGTCGTGCGGTGCCCAAGAAGGGCTATGATACCTTGCTGGAGGCCCTGGCCAAGCTGCCCGAACACCTGAACTGGACCTTCGAGCATATCGGGCGTGGTCCGGAGTTGGCGCAGTTGCAGCGGCAGGCGCAGGATCTGGGCCTTGCGGATGCGATCACTTGGCGCGGGGTCCAGGATCAGGCGGCGGTGCTGGAGGCCTATCGCCGGTCGGATGTGTTCGTGCTGGCGAGCCATTCGGCGCAGGACGGCGACCGCGACGGTCTGCCCAATGTCCTGGTCGAGGCGGCCAGTCAGGGCATGGCCTGCGTCGCCACGGCGTTTTCCGCCATCCCCGAGTTGATCGAGGATCAGACCTCGGGGCTGCTGGTGCCCACCGGCGACAGCGAAGCGTTGGCGGCGGCCCTGGGTCAGGCGATCGCGGACCCTGCCCTGCGCACGCGCCTGGGCAGGGCCGCCGAGCAGCGGGTGCGCGCCGAGTTCGATCTGGAACCGGGGATTGCGCGGCTGACGTCGCTGTTTCGGCAGGCCTGGGCGCAGGCCTGATCCGCGTTATTTGCGGTAGTAGTCCCGATACCACGCCACGAAGGATTTGATCCCGTCGCGGATATCCGTTTGCGGCCGGTATCCCGTCAGCGCCTGCAACAATCCGGCGTCGGCCCAGGTCGCGGGCACGTCGCCCGGCTGCATGTCCATATAATTTCGCTGGGCGGGCACGCCCAATTCGGCCTCGATGGCATCAACGAAATCCAGCAGGCGCACCTTTTGTGAGTTGCCGATATTGACCACCCGGTATGGTGCCACGGGCGACAGGCTGTCACCCTCGATCACCGTGCGGTCGGTTCCCGGCACTTCGGGCACGGCATCAATCAGCAGGCGGATCGCGCGGACCAGATCGTCCACATGGGTGAAGTCGCGATACATGTCGCCGTGGTTGTAGATGTCGATCGGGCGGCCATCCAGGATCGCATCCACGAACTTGAAGAGCGCCAGATCAGGCCGCCCCCAGGGCCCGTAGACGGTAAAGAACCGGAACATGGTCGTGGGCAGGTCCCACAGGTGCGCATAGGCGTGCGCCATGCTTTCGTTCGCCTTCTTGGTCGCGGCATAGATCGTCAACTGGGTGTCGGCCTTGTCGACCTCGCGAAACGGCATATCGTCGTTCGCGCCATAGACCGACGAGGTCGAGGCCATCAGCAGATGCGCGACCTTGTGCTGACGCGCCATCTCCATCACGTTGAA
>CAYWND010000048.1:0-10731 GCA_964459085.1 uncultured Oceanibium sp.
ACCACGACATCGCCGTCGTTTCCCCACAAGACGTCGATATGTGTCGGCATGTGGCTCAGGTGGCCTGCGTCGGGCACAAGATCCCGCAGCCTGTCGCCCTGGCTCAGCGCCTTTTCGGGATGCGGCGACATCTCCATCAGGTGGACGTAGAGGTGCAGCAGCCCCGGATGATCCCAGGCCGCGGGGACTTTGAATGCCCGTTCCAGTATGGCTTGCGCCTCCCTGGTTAGCGCCCCTTCTGCCGGCTCGCCCGTTTGCAGGTCCCACATCTGCCACGGCGTAAGGTTCATGATCGCTTCGGCAAACGCGGTCGCAACGTCGGGGTCATCGGGAAACCTGGCATACACCTTGCGCATGGCATCGGTATGCGCATGCATCCAAGGCATCATGTCATCGATCAGCTCGGCCTGGGGATAGCGCGTCGGCAAGGCCTGTATCAGCGCCGCTTCGACCGGACTGACCCCATCAACCAGGGCAAGGGCTCGCCGTGTTGCGGCATGCGCGGTCGCCAACGCCCGGGCCCGGCCCTTACGGTCGAACAAGTGCCACGGCATGTTGTAGTTCGGCCCGGCCGCATAGGCGATGCCCCATTGGGCCATGGCGCAGGCCGGATCCACACGGGCGGCGTGCTCGAAACACCGAACCGCTTCTTCGTGGTTATAGGCGTAAGTCCAGTTCAGACCCCGATCAAACCACGTCTGCGCCTCGGGCTTGTGGGTGGTGACCGGGCGGCCATAACGCCCAAGATCGTAGTCGTAGCTGCCCATGAGCCCCCCTTTCGACGTTCCGTTTCCCGGACGACCAAAGGACTAGCACAGGGCAGCATAAGGATGCAGGAAAAAGGTCAGATCCGATCGCCACGCAACAGGCTGCCGCCTGTACTGCCCGAGTGAACGACCTTGTGTCGCCGTGCACGGGCGGCAGGTTCCGGGCGCAGGTATTCGCCGGTCTTTCTGTCGCCGGTCAGCGAGAGGTCAGAAAAGTAATCCGAGGGCAGGCCATAAGCCTGCATAATATCCTCGTGATGGGCCAGACTGCGCGCGACCACAATCTCCATCATCACGCGCTGGCGATCACGCCGATATTCTTCCTCATCCTCGGATTTATACAGAAACATGTGCCTTTGCCGCCTTTCGAATTGACCCTACACCTTGAGTCTAGCCATCCCTGGCAAGGTCGCAATCCGCTGTGCGAGTATCCTCTGACCTTGCTTTCTGGGACGTAAACGCGCGCGCTTCTCCTTTGCGTGCATGGCTCTGGGCACGGCCCCCAGAGGCGCGGCTGGCACGGCAGGCGATCTCGTCATCGACAGAGGGGACGTATCGCGATGCGTGGATGTGAAAATCGGACATCAAAATCCGAGTAGGGATTCGGGCCGTACCCTTGCACTTGGACTGCGTGGCGGATAGCGAATTGGGAACACCGCAGAACCAGAGCTGACACGATGCAGGCAGTTTTCCTCGACCTTGACGGCACGCTCGTAGATCCAAAGGACGGTATCACCGCGTCCATTCGGTATGCGCTCGACAAGTTGGGCGAAGAGGCCCCCGACGCGGACGACCTGACCTGGTGCATTGGCCCGTCACTCTGGCAATCATTCGACACGCTTCTGGGTCCGGGCGCCGATCTGGTCGAGGCCGTGGGCCTCTATCGCGAGCGTTATGCCGAAACGGGGATTTTCGAGGCGGACGTTTATGACGGCGTGGGCGAGATGCTGATGGACCTGCGCGAAACCGGCGCGGGCCTTTGGATCGCGACATCCAAGCCGCATGTCTTTGCGAACCGGATTGTCGACCACTTCGGCATCAGCGCGTATATCGACGGCGTCTTTGGGGCCGAACTGGACGGTTCCCGGTCGGACAAGGCCGAGTTGCTGGCGCATGCGCTGGCCGAGACCGGTGTTGATCCCCTTCGTTCGGCTATGTTGGGCGACCGGCGTTTCGATGTCGACGGCGCCCGCGCCAACGGGATTGCCAGCGTCGGCGCGCTTTGGGGATACGGTGAAGGCGACGAGTTGCGGATCGCCGAGGCTGACGCACTGGCCGGGCATCCCGAAGAGGTTGCCGAAATCCTGGAGGATCTTGTCCCGTCTCAGGGCGGATGACATGCGCAGACGCTTTCCCAACGTCATATCTGCTGCTACGTGTCGCGCATGATCGATCCCGTTGACCTGACCGCCCGTCTTGTGCGCTGCCCGTCTGTCACCCCGGCCGAGGGTGGCGCGATCGTCCTTTTGGACGCGCTGCTGTCCGATGCCGGATTCGAGACCACCCGGATCGTGCGTGGGGGCATCTCGAATCTTTATGCACGGTGGGGCAATCCCGGAAACGGGCCGGTGTTCGGGTTCAACGGGCATACGGATGTCGTCCCGACCGGCGACCCGGCCGATTGGACCCATGATCCGTTTGGGGCGCAGGTCGTGGACGGGACCCTGTTTGGCCGAGGTGCGACTGACATGAAATCCGGGGTCGCGGCCTTTGCAGCTGCCGCCATCGATTTCGTGCGAGAGACCCCACCCTCGGGCGCGGTGGTTATGGCCATCACTGGCGACGAAGAAGGCGACGCCAAGGACGGCACGCTGGCGATCCTCGACTGGATGAGCGAGCAGGGCGAGCGCATGGACGTCTGCCTCGTCGGGGAACCCACCTGCCCCGACCATATGGGCGAGATGATCAAGATCGGTCGCCGTGGATCGATGACCGCCCGGTTCGAAGCGATTGGCGTGCAGGGGCATTCGGCCTATCCGCACCGTGCGAAGAACCCGTTGCCCGCGTTGATCCGGCTGCTGGATATCCTGGCCAGCCACGGACTGGATGCCGGAACCCAGCATTTCGACCCGTCGACCTTGGCGGTGACCACGGTGGATACCGGAAATCCGGCCAACAACGTCATCCCTGCGCGGGCCAATGCGACCGTCAACATCCGCTTCAACGACGCGCACAGTGCTGCGACGCTGACCGACTGGATGCAGGCCGAGGTTGACAGGATCTCGGGCGAAACCGGGATCCGTATCGTGATGCGCACCCAGGTTTCGGGAGAGAGTTTCCTGACCCCGCCAGGGCCGTTGTCGGACATCGTAGCGGCGTCGGTGGCCGCTGAAACCGGTGTTCAGCCGCAACTCAGCACCTCGGGCGGGACATCGGACGCCCGGTTCATCAAGGATCATTGCCCGGTGGTCGAGTTTGGGTTGGTCGGCAAAACCATGCATCAGGTCGACGAATGCGTGCCGGTGGATCAGATCATTCAGCTCAAAGCGATCTACGGCCGCATACTGAGAGACTTTTTTGCCTGAGCCCGCGCCGATCCCGCCCGCGGCGAATGCCACTGGCGGGCAGGCGGACGGCACCCTGGGCCTGGGCATCGCCTTGATGCTGTGCTTCTCGCTGGCAGCGCCCGGGATCGACCTCTTTGCCAAGCTGGCCGTACAGACGATCCCGGCGGCCGAAGTGGGAATGGCCCGGTTCACCGTGCAGGCGCTGTTGTTGCTGCCGATCATATGGGTCCGGGGCCTGTTTTCGCCGCTACCGATAACCATCGTTTTGCTGCACGCGTTGCGTGGTGTGTTGATTGCGGTCGCGACGACCGCGTTCGTTTTGGCGTTGAAATACATGCCTATTGCGGACGCGATCGCCATTTTCTTTGTCGAGCCACTGATCCTGACGCTCTTGTCCGCTGTGATTTTGGGGGAAAAAGTCGGCTGGCGCAGAACACTTGCGTGCGCGGCGGGGTTTCTGGGGGCTCTGATCGTCGTCCAACCATCCTTCAGCACCCTGGGATGGGTCGCGGCGCTGCCCTTGGTGACAGCGCTGACATTTGCTTTCTATCTGCTTTTGACCCGCAAGCTTGCGCAGGGTGAACATCCATTGGTGATGCAGACCTACGCCGGGTTTTCTGCAGCAGCCTTCGTTGGATTGGTGCTGATCCTTGGCCAAGGCAGCGGTTCGGACATCTTCGACCCCGTGATGCCGACCCTTCGCGAGGCCGCCTTGATGCTGGGTGTTGGCGTCATGGCGACAGCGTCGCACCTGTTTCTGGTCTATGCACTGCGTCATGCACCCGCCTCGACCCTGGCCCCATTGCAATACCTGGAAATCGTCGCTGCGACCGGGCTTGGTTATCTGGTGTTTGGCGACTTTCCCAGCTTGTCGAAATGGGTGGGGATCGCGATCATTGTTGGTGCCGGATTGTTCGTCATCCACCGCGAACGGGCGCGTCAGTCCGCATAGGGCTGGACAAGCGCGCAACTTGACGCGACGCTGCCGCCGAAGTTGTGACCGTGCGCCTGGGAGGACTTATACCAATGGATCACGTGAAAGAACGGACCGACCTTGCCGCCGCATTCCGGCTGGCCGTGCAAATGAACTGGCACGAGGGCGTGGCCAACCATTTTTCCATGGCGGTGAACGATGATGGGACGCAGTTCCTGATCAACCCGAACGCGCGCCACTTTGCGCGGGTTCGGGCGTCGGACTTGTTGCTGCTGGACGCCAATGATGACAGCACGCTGGATCGCCCGGACGCGCCCGACCCGACCGCTTGGGGCCTGCACGGGGCAGTGCACAGGAACGTGCCCTGGGCGCGCTGCGCACTGCATGTCCATCCCAAATACGCAACGGTTCTGGCCTCGCTCGAGGACAGCACGATGCCGCCGATCGATCAGAACACGGCGATGTTCTACAACCGCGTGGTCATAGACGAGGGATATTCGGGTCTGGCTCTGGAAGAAGAGGGCGAGCGTATCTGCACTCAGTTTACCGATCCCAACAAGAAGGTGATGGTGATGGGCAACCACGGCGTGATGGTGGTAGGCCAATCCGTAGCCGAGGCCTTTCACTATCTCTACTACTTCGAACGTGCGGCCGAGACCTACATCACCGCACTGTCAACAGGGCGCCCACTAAAGCTGCTGAGTCACAATATCGCGATGAAAACGGCCGAAGAGATGAACGAGCAACCGGTGTTGGAGCACGCGCTCCTGTCAGAGTTGCGCCATCTACTGGACGCCGAGGGTCAGGACTACGCAGCCTGAACACCTCGACCCGGCTAAGTTAGGCGGACGAACAAGCGATCAGGCGTCGACGGCAGGGTTAATGCTCTCGGACAGGATTTCCAGCATCATGGGGGCCACCACGTCGATTGCGTCGCGATCGCTGGCCTCGGACAGCGCACGGGCGGTGCGTTCCAGATCCTCGTTGCGCGCCAGTGCCGCGACGCCGCTGAGGAACCGACCACTGAACCTCATCCCCTCGGCATCACGCGCCTCGTAGGCGGTGGTCAACAACTCCCGCGCGGCGGCCAGATCATCGGCGAGGACCCTGGCCGACGGCTCGCGCGGGGCCGCACCTTCGGCCGCCACGCGTTCGATCCGGTCGCCGGCATCCTCCAGGACGCTGAGCACCGCGCGTTGAAAAGCTGACAGACTTTCGATCGGTTTGGCCAGCATTGCCCCGGCCCCTGCGCGCCGGGCCGCGATGCCCCATTCGGCCGGGTCCGCGCCTGACAGCGCCACGATCCCGGGCTTGTCAGGGCCCGGTTGTCTGGCCAGTTCGCGAACCAGATCCAACCCGTTGCCATCCGGCAAACCGATATCGACGATAACGACCTGCGGCTTGTAGATCGCCAGATGCCGCCCGGCCGTCGCGATCCCGTCCGCCCGACGCAAACGGGCGCCGCTGGATAGGGACATCAGGCGAATCGCCTCGGACGCGCTGAGACTGTCCTCGACCAAGGTGATCGTCACGCCTTGCAGGCAAAGGCGTCTAGAACTGGCCGAGATATCAAACGCATCGAGGTCAGAGCCGGGCATCGCATCCTCCTTTAGGGTAAACAGCCTTGGCCAGTAGGCCGCAACAGGGTTAAAGCCTGCTTAATCCCGCGAGCGTGACAGGATCTTACGTGCTGCGATACGCCACAGTTTACGCCGCTGTGGATTGCAGGGATAACCCGGCCTGACGACTTCGGATCCAAAGGTAGGAAAATGATTGGACGCCTGAACCACGTCGCCATTGCGGTGCCGGATCTGGACGCGGCAGTGGCGCAGTATCGCGACACGCTGGGCGCCAAAGTCGGTGCACCGCAGGACGAGCCGGATCATGGGGTCACTGTCGTGTTCATCACGCTGCCGAACACCAAGATCGAGCTGCTGCATCCCCTTGGCGACGGCTCGCCCATTGCGGGTTTTCTGGAAAAGAACCCGGCGGGCGGCATTCACCACATCTGCTACGAGGTTGACGACATCCACGCCGCACGGGACCATCTGGTTGCCAGCGGCGCGCGGGTGCTGGGCAACGGCGAGCCAAAGATCGGCGCGCATGGCAAGCCGGTGCTGTTCCTGCATCCCAAGGACTTCACAGGAACTTTGGTCGAGTTGGAGCAGGCATGACAATTACTGGTGCACTGGTCCTGTACGCGGTCTTTTGGTTCATGGGTCTGTTGATGGCGCTGCCAATTGGGCTGCGCACCCATGGCGACATGGGGACCGAGGATGACATCTCGCTAGCCTCCAGCCCCATAAACGCGAACGTCAAGCGCAAGATGATTTGGGTATCCGTGATCTCCTTCGTGTTATGGGTTCCCACCTGCGTGATCATTGCGTCGGGCTGGATCGGCATCGAGGCGATCGATTTCTGGGGTCGGATGGACGCGGGCTGAGATCCCGGCAAGCCAACGTGGCGCAATCGATCGAAACTTGATTTGACAGGGTGGCGCCCAGCCCCACATACTTCTTATGTAGCGAACGCACTTGAGGAGCGTGTGATGAAATCGATCGGCATCCTGACGGCTGTTGCTGTTGTGGGCCTCGCTGGCATGGCCAGCGCCCAGTGCTCTGGCTGGGGCCACGAAGCCACAACCGCCGAGATGAACTACACCCCGACCCCAACGGCCGAGGTGGACAATACCGAGAAAGACCTTCTTCTGCTGCCCAAAGCTGCGGAAGACGCCGGAGAAAAGGCCGAAGGCTGACGCCCCGGACATCACCAAGACCTGTCTACGGAAAAGGGCCGCCTTGGCGGTCCTTTTCTCTTTCGTGCCATGGGACGGTGACCCGCGATCAAACCTGTCGGCGATGAAACCAGTGACAATAGGCTGCCACCCCAAGGACCGGCACGAACAGATTGACGACCGGAATAGAAAGCGGCACAGCCATCAATGCCCCCAACGCCCAGATTTCCACGAAGTGCCGTTTGCGAAGCGTGCGTGCGGCATCGCTGCCAATCCGACGTGCCGCCACAAGTTGGGCGTACTCGCGCCCCAGCAGGAACCCGTTGACCGCCCAGAACACAAACGGCGCAAATATCGTGGATAGTAAGTAAATCAACAGCGCCGCTGCGTTCACCACCGCCATCAGAACCAGGAACCGGGCCGAGTCCACCATTGCCTCGGAAAGTGGCAGTGGCTGGACCGGCCCAAGTTGGGCATAGTGCCGGGCCTCGACCGCGTCTGCCACATCGTCGAGAAAGAGGCTGACAAAGACTGACGCCACTGGAACCATCAGCACGATCGACAGCAGCATCAGGACCCCGACTGCGGCCCAGGATATCCAGGTAACCGACAGGTCGATAGATCCCACCCAAGGCAGCGCAACGACATCAGGCAGGAACCAACCGAACAGCGACACGCCCAACCAAACCGCCCCTGCCAGGATCAGGATGGTGATCGCCACCGCCTTCAGCACGACCCTCAGAAACCGGGGATCGCCCAGTTGGCCCAGCGCTCGGGCAATGTCTGACAGGATCACGTACGAATCCAGCGGACCTTGGCATCCATGTCGGGGCGCGGGCGTTCAGGCGGTTTCGAGGTTTCCGTGCCGATGACAACATAGCCTGCAACCATCGCGCCCGGTTCGATCCCCAGCGCTTCGGTCAGAAACGACTCGTCCAGCGCGGTCCACCCCGTCAACCAGTTGGCCCCCCAACCCGCCGCAAGCGCCGCATTCACCAGGCTAAGGCACACCGCGCCAGCGCTGAGAACCTGTTCGACCGCCGGGACCTTTTCGCTGTCCACGGTGCGCGAGACAACGGCGACAATCAGCGGCGCGGCGGAAAAGGTCAGGGCCGCCTTTTCTGCTTTCTCGGCGTCCAGCCCCCGTTCCAGCCCCATGCGGTGGGTCAGATCCGCCAGCCGGGGCATCGCAGCAGCATCGACAACGATCAGCTCCCACGGCTCCAGCTTGCCGTGGTCCGGCACACGCAGACCCGCCGCCAGTATTGGCTCCAGCGCTGCGGCATCCGGGGCCGGCCCGGTCAGGGTCTTGGCAGGACGAGAGCGCCGCTCAAGCAGGAATTTCAGGACATCTGGTCTGGGCTCAGGCATGGCATCCCTCGATAAAAAGCGGTCGCGAACCGTGGCCCGCGACCGCTTTCATGTTTGCATTCCCGGGGGGATGTCAATGTCAGGCGGCGACGACGCTTGCGACCTCAGAAATCTTGGCGCGCGCGGCATCGAGTTTTTTGTCAGCGTCATTGCCCAAGGCGTCGGCGGCCACAACTTCGACATCGGTGATGCCGATAAAGCCCAGAACGTGCCGAAGATATGGCGTCGCATAATCCCAGGGTCCGTCGACCGGCGTCCCGCCCGAGGCGACGACCACATAGGCTTTCTTGCCCTTGAGCAAACCTTCAGGGCCGTTTTCGGTATAGCGGAACGTCTCGCCCGCCCGTGCTACCTGGTCGATCCAGAGCTTCAGCGCTGCGGGTACGCCGAAATTATAGATCGGCGCGGCGATCACAAGGGTATCGTGCGCCCGCAGTTCGTCGATCAGGTTGTTCGAGACGGAAATCTCGCCATTCGCGGCGCCCGCATCCCGCGCGGCGATCCACGCTTCGGTTACAACCGGCAACCCTTCGCTGACATCGCGGACCGTGACCTCTCCACCCAACTGGGCAACAAGTTCGGCGGCAAGAAGGCGGGTGACAGATCCCGACTGGCGGGCGCTGGAGTGAACGAGGAGAGTTTTCTGTGCCATAGCTGGGGTCCTTGAATGAATGTCTGAACCACAGATAGACAACCTATGGAAAATGAACAGACTGCCGAATATCGACATACTGTTTCCGATTTGGGAACTCAGGGCTGTTCGACGTCCAGAGGATCTCTGGTCTCGAGCAGCGGTGCTGTCAGATCCCTCAGCCGCACCGTTTGTGTCCCGTCATCATCGAAGTTGAAAGGCTGCAGCCAGCGCTCGAAGGCGTCGCGGACTGCGGGCCACTCGCGGTCGAGGACAGAAAACCAGGCGGTATCACGGTTGCGGCTTTTGACGATCCCAGCCTGCCGATGAACCCCTTCGAAACTCATCCCATACCGCTGGGCAGCCCGACGGGATCCACGATTCAGGGCATCGCACTTCCACTCATAGCGCCGGTACCCGGCCTCGAACGCCCAGGCCATCATCAGAAACATCGCTTCGGTCGCGGCGCGCGTGCGCTGCAGGCGTCGCGCGAAGTTGATGTGGCCAACCTCGATGGACCCGGCGCGGGGATTGATCCGCAGATAGCTGGCCACCCCACCAAGCGCGCCGGTTTCCAGATCCTCGATCGCGTAAAAGAACGGGTCACCATCCGCAGTGATGTCGGCAATCCAGTCCGCGTAGCCGTCAATGGTGGGAAAGGGGCCGTAGGGCAAGTAGTCCCATATCGCGGGATCCGCGCTGTTCGCATCGTGCAGCGCCGCCGCATGGTCCCGGGTCAGTGGCACCAGACGCGCATAACGACCGGCCAGCGGCGCGAAGGCCCGCGTCGGCACTTTCCAGCCGTCAACCGATGGTCCGGATTTCGCCATGGCTCGCCTCTCGAAAAATGTCAGACCCTGACTTACGCTGCAGTTTATGGAAACAAAAGCCCTGATGGTCGAAATCCGTGATGCCCGCGACGCGGACCGCAAAGCCTTGCAGGACGTGCACGTTGCCAGTTGGCAGGACAGCTATGTCGGGGCGTTTCCCACGACGTTCCTGGCGTCCGAACTGCCCGGGCGCATGGCGAACTATTGGTCTCGGCAGACATTGCCGGGAGACGATTTGGTGCTGGTCGCGACCGCCACCCAGATGATGGGGTTTATCGCAGTCGAAATTCAGGCCCAGGGTCCCTATTGCCACAACCTGCATGTCGATCCCGCGTATCGCGGCGCTGGCATCGGCGGCCAACTGCTGTATGCGGCGGCGGATCGGCTGATCGGCATGGGCCATTCCCGTCTGTCCCTTGACGTGTTCGAAATGAATACCCGCACGCGCGCATACTATCGGCGACTTGGGGGGGCCGAGGGGGAGCCCAGGCCGGATCGCCTGTTCGGTTATGATGTCTCGAGCATACCGGTTTTCTGGACCGATATTTCGGTCTTGCGGGATCGACTGATGGCCTAGGCGATCAGACCGGGATTCTGACCGACGTCCAGGCCCGGGAAGACGACGCTTTCAAGGTCGGACAGGCCCACACCGAACAAGTCGCGAAGGGCCCAGGCGGCATAGGCGCGGACATCGCTCACCGGCATCAGATCGCGATCCTGATAGAGGTCCGGCCCCGACAATCCCGGCCACTGGCCCAGAACCGACCCACCGCGCAGCGCGCCACCGGCAAAGATCGCGGCCCCGCCCGTGCCGTGATCCGTCCCGCCCGAGCCGTTGATCCGAACGGTGCGCCCGAATTCGGTCAGGCACAGCACCGCCGTCTTGTCCCAGACCGACCCCAGGTCGCGGCGCAGAGTCAGGATCGCGGTCTGTAGCTGGGCCAGCGCCCTGGGCAA
>CAYWND010000049.1:0-10725 GCA_964459085.1 uncultured Oceanibium sp.
CCTCGAACATCGGGATCGAGGAATGGCGGATCGCATCCTCGATCGCGCGGGCGGCGGCCTTGGTCATGTCCTGACCGTAAAGGTCGTTGCCCATGCCCATTTCCAGGATGAAACGCTGGTCGGTCATGTCACCGGCTCCAGATCCAGTGCGACCGAGATCGCGACGTTGGCGATGACCGCCATCCCACCGGGCTTGGGCACGTCCAACCCGCCATGCGTGACCTCGAAGGACACCTGGCCATAGGGGAAGATGCCCGCCAGCGCACCGGTGTCCACGGCGTCCGGGTCCTGAACACCGATGCGCACCGTGATCTTCATAGCCTCTTTGTGGGCGCCGAACAGCTCGGCCAGATTGATCGAGTTGTGCCACAACGCATCGCGGATCGCGCGGTCTGCGGCGCCAGTGTAGTCGCGACGACGCAGCGAGGTTCCAAGGCCAAATTCGGTCAGCAGGCGGTGGGTGGGCATGGCGGGTCCTTTCGGGGCCCTGCATAGCGGCGTAGGGCGGGGAAGGAAACCGCGGTCAGCCGCCCTCGAAGAAATCGCGGGCCAGATCGGCCCACCCGGCGGGCAGGCCGTGGCCACCATCATGGATGCACAGCCGCAGCCCCCCGTTCTGGCATGATGCCGACCAGGCACGACAGCGATAAGCCTCGCCCACCTCGATCGTGTCGGGGTTCGAGCGGCAGGAATTTGTGCGCCGGGCAAGGCCGAGGCTTTCAAAGACATCGCCCTGGTGCCAGTCGCGGATGCCGCGCCCCTCCAGCGGGACGGTCTTGTCGGCAAATCCGTGGATCTGGATCAGATTGATCGGACCTGACGGGCAGGTCTGGTCTGGGTTGGGACGCCGCAGGGCACCTGCGACCGAGGCAAAACCGGCAAAGCGGTCGGCGGCATAACACGCCATCATCCAGGCCATCGATCCGCCCGCGGAAAACCCGGTGGCGTAAATCCGGGATGGATCGACCGGAACCTGCACAGCCGCATCGTCAAGCACATCCAAGGTAAAGGCCACGTCATCGCGCCATCCGGTTGCGCCCGGCCGCGCGGGCCAGGCACGGATGTCGGTGCCCGGCCGCAACGCGCCATTTGGGGCAATCACAAGATATCCGTTTTGAGCAAAAGTCCGGCGCATCGCGCCCGAGCGATAGATCGACGCCGCAGACGATCGAAATCCATGATAGTAGACCACCGCAGGCAGCGGTGTGACGCCGTCCCAGTCGGGCGGAAACAACAGATGGTAATCTCCGCCCTCGATCACGCAGGGTGTATCCTGCCCGCAAGGCAGGTTGTTGGCCGCGGCGACCGGGGCCAGCATCAGGGAAAGCAGAACAAGCAGTCGTTTCACGAAAAAGGCCTTCAACCGTGGGGCGTTGCCCGCGACTTTACACGCCCGCGTTTGTGCGCCTAGGGGGATGGCGCGCCGCTCAAGCATTCGTGACAGGATAGAATGTGGCGAAAAGGGGGCGAAATGAGGCGCCTTTCAGACAAAAGAATGCAATGTTTGTGGCAGCCGTCTTTAGCAGCTTTGAAGTGCAAAAAAATCGTAAAATAGTGAGGTAAATTAGGGAGTTAAGGGCTATGCGCGGGATTCCGCCCCGACCTGCGCCGACGCGTTGCGAACGCGTGTGTGGCGCGGTTAGACTCAGAGCACGGGGAATACGTAAAACGGTGACGAAATGACCAGTTCCTGGCAAAAAATCAAAAACCTGTGCGGACGTCGCTTTCGCAGGGACGAAGACGCGGCGATCACGGTCGACTGGGTTGTGTTGACGGCGGCATTGGTGGCGATTGCGGTGATTGGATTGAACATCATCCGGCCAGGCGTCATCGAAACCGCCTCGGCGATCTATGACGACTTGACTGCGGTTTCCGACAACTTCTGACGGACCCAGCTGCCGGTCCTGTAGATAGGGAGGCCTTGCCGGAGCAACTGGTGGGGGCTAGGTGTGGTTCAGGGTAGTCGGGGGATGTGTCCATGACATTGGCACCAGGGGATCTGCTGTTCGTCGGGTGGGATTCCGACAACGATGACATTGCCTTTGTGACCACCGCAGACATCGCGGGTGGCGAGGTGATCTTTTTCACCGATGATGAGTGGAATGGAACGGCGTTCAACGGCGGCGAGCAGTACATGCAATGGACCGTTCCCGATGGCGGGATCGAGGCCGGGACCGTCATTACCATCGACATGGATCGCGGCACGCGCGAGGCGACCATAGATGCCGGTGGCGATTTCGACTACATGCGCGGTGGATACGACATCGCGCAAGGGAACGAGATGTTCTGGGCGTTTCAGGGCGACCGGGACGGGAACTTTGCGACGCCGACGAATTTCATTGCGGTGATCGGCAACGAATCCAACGGGAATCCGAACCAGTCGCCAAATCTGGAGAACACCGGTCTGACGCCGTCCAACGGCGCGCTGATCATCGATGGCGATGAAGACTACATGGAATACACCGCTGACGCGGGGCTGCCCACACCGGTCGAACGCGACGATCTGATTGCGTCGATCCTCAATCCCTCCAACTGGACCACGGCGGACGGGGGCGGGGTCAACAACCCCAATCCCGGGGGCGTCGGGTTCGATGTGGTGATCCCGGACGTGGTCTGTTTCACAGCTGGTACGCTGATCCGCACCCCGGACGGCGAGGTACTGATCGAGACCTTGGTGCCCGGCGATCTGGTCGACACCCTGGATCACGGTCCACAGCCGCTGCGTTGGATCGGAATACGGGCAGTTGCGGCAAGCGGCGAGTTTGCACCTGTTCGGTTCGCGCCGGGCGCCATCGGCAACCCCGAAGCTCTGGATGTGTCGCCTTGGCACCGGATGCTGGTTACGGGCTGGCGGGCCAAAGCCCTGTTTGACCAGGACGAAGTTCTTGTCCCCGCCAAGGCACTGGTCAACGACACGACAATCACGCGGGTGCAGGGCGGGGTCGTGCGCTATGTCCACATCCTGTTCGATGCGCACCAGATCGTCTTTGTCGGCGGGGTGCCCAGCGAAAGCTTTAATCCCACCGCACGCGCGCTGGACAACATGGACGCCAGCGTCCGCGACGAGGTGCTGGCCCTGTTCCCGTTGCTGTCGCAGACCGGTGCAGCCGGGTTCCCGCCAGTTCGCCCCGTGATCGGCCCGCGAGAGGCTCGACTGCTGGTCTAGCAGCGACGGCACCGTCAGGTATGGCTGGTCACCAGGCTGATCTGCGTGGCGACCAGTGCGATCTGCTGCACGCGGATCACCTGTTGCAGCAGGCGGTTGAGGAAATGCGCCTGCCCCTCGGATGTCTGGGGCAGGTCCGTCGCCTCGCCCAGAGCGGCCTTGAGGGCGCGCAATTCGGTCAGCAGAACGTCCAGCATTGATCTGTCGCCGATGGGCGTAACGCCGGACAATTCAGCGAACTGTGCCGTCAGTTGGGCAAACAGTTCGGGCTCTTGCACCGACCAGCGGTCGCGTACTTCCGGCAGGCTGGCCATTTGGTCGATGACCATAACCAACGCGTCGGCGGCGCCCAGAAAGTCGGTTTCAGCAGAGCCGAGCTGGTTCGCCTCGATTTCAGCGATGGCTGTGTAGACCGTCGACAAGGCCCTGGCAAAGCCGCCAGCCGGAGTGCGGGTCAGGTCCGCGTATTCCCTTTGGATAATGTTGAGTGGTCCTGGCATCGGTGACCTCCGTTTCAGGGGATAGGGTCAAGGTCGCGCAGGAACGCCCCGAAGTCGCGGCCGTATGTGTCGGCCTGGGCGATGCGCGTCTGGATATAGCCGAACCCGACAAAGCGCTGCATCTCGGCCTTGTATGCAGGCCAGAACCGTTTGTCCAAAGTGCCCGAGCGCCATTGAAAATGGATCGCGGCATAGTGGCTGAGCATCATCTGCATAATGCTTTCCGCCTGGGGACAGGGCCCGGCATCGGGCTTGAGCGACCAGGTTTCCATCAGGTTCGGCGTGTCGATCAGGGTCTGCGCCAGATCGCGGCTGTCGCGATGGATCTGCATCAACGTGTTGGCTTGCACGGATTTCGAGGTTGCGCGCAGGCCCCATGCGGCCAGCAGCAGTGCAGCGATGGTCGCCAGACTGGCGAACAGCGAAATCTCGGACTGGTACTGGACCAGCAGGCCGGGCTCCGGTGGCGTGGTCGACATGGGCGTACAATCAGCGAAAGAACGGCTTAAGCCGCTAGTCTAACACCGAAGTCCCATTCGCGGAACGCCTCAGATGAGCGCGGCTATGCCAACCCTTCGGACCTGGCCCAGGCGTGGGTCGCGTCGAGCGCCCGCTCCACGGGCTCGAACAGCGCCTCCAATTCCTCGGCGGTGATGATCATCGGCGGGCAGACCGCCACAACATCTCCGATGGCGCGCAGCATTACACCGTGCTTGAGCAATTCGCCCGCCATCACCGGTCCGACCCGCCCCGGCGTGTCAAAGCCTGTCTTGCCCGGCGGTGCCAGTTCCAGCCCGCCCATCAGACCGCAGGACCGGCCTTCGCCGACCAGCGGATGCTGCGCGGCCCGCGCGATCAGTCGCTCGAAGGACGGGATCAGACCACGCACATGGCTGATGATGTCCCGCCGCTCGTAGATCTCGAGCGCCTTTATGCCGACGGCACACCCCATCGGGTGCCCGCCATAGGTAAAACCGTGCCCGAAATTGCCGATCTTGCCGGTATTTGCCTCGATCGCCGAGGCGATATCCTCGGACATCGCCACCGCCGACAGGGGCGCATAGCCTCCGGTCAACTGCTTGGCCATCGAGATCGTGTCGGGCTGCATACCCAGGGTTTGAGCCCCGAACCAGTTTCCGGTCCGGCCAAAGCCGCAGATCACCTCGTCATCGATCATCGCGATGTCGTGGTCCTTCAGAACCGGTGTAATCGCTTCGAAATAGCCTTTGGGCGGCACGATGACACCGCCTGCACCCATAACCGGTTCAGCGATGAAGGCGGCGATGGTGTCAGGGCCCTCGGCCTCGATCAGCGCGCCGAGATCGGCAACAAGGCGTGCGACGAACTCGGCCTCGGTCTCGCCCTCGTGCGCTTCTTTCCAATAGTGCGGCGTCGACGTGTGCCGGATTCGGTCGACCGGCAAGTCAAAGTCCATGTGGTTATAAGGCAGGCCTGTCAGGCTGCCCGAGACAATGGTCACCCCGTGATAGCCTTTCTTGCGGCTGATGATCTTTTTCTTGTCCGGCAGACCGCGGGCGTTGTTGTAATACCACTGCAGTTTGATCTGAGTGTCGTTCGCCTCGGACCCCGAGGACTGATAGATCACGCGCGCCATCTTGCCCGGCGCCAGATCCTTGATCTTTTCGGCCAATTCGACCGCCGGTTCAAAACTGCGCCCACCAAAGAGATGGTAGTAGGGCAACCTGTCGAGCTGTTCCTTGGCGGCCTCGATCAGTTCCGCATCCGAGAACCCCAGCCCGCAACACCACAGGCCGGCCATCCCCTCGATATAGCGTTTGCCCGAGTCGTCGTAGACATATACGCCATCGCCCCGTTCGATCATGTGGGCGCCGGTCTCTTTCAATGCCATGGCATTGGTGTAGGGGTGCAGCAGACTGCCAATGTCGCGCATCTGGGTGTTGGAAAGCGGGGTGTTCATGGGGACCTCCGGAACGATCTGGACCAAGCGGTAGTCTAGCCGATCTGGGCGGTCAACGGGGCAGTCGATCGTTCAGGCCCGCGCCCTTGCCAGTCGGCAGGGGGGATTGCCTGTTCATAAGGCATCCGGGCCCGGGTGCCGCAACGTATCCGCAGTCTGATATTGGCAAGTGCGAGGTCGATACATTACGATTTTGCGACGATCCAACAGGGGAATCATAAATGACACGTACTACCGCACTTGCGGCCGCGGCGTTTGCCCTATCGGCAGGCGTTGCCTGGGCCGATTATTCGCTGACCGTGCTGCACACGAACGATTTTCACGCGCGGTTCGAACCGATCTCGAAATACGACAGCGGGTGCTCGGCCGAGGACAACGCCGAAGGCAAGTGCTTTGGCGGATCCGCGCGTCTGGTGACCGCTGTCGAGGCGGCCAAGGCCCGGACCAACAACTATATCTTGGTTGACGGCGGGGATCAGTTCCAGGGCACGTTGTTCTACACCTATTACAAGGGTGCCGCGGCGGCCGAGATGATGAACAAGATGGGCTATACGGCAATGACCGTGGGCAACCACGAGTTCGATGACGGCCCCGAGGTGCTGCGCGGGTTCATCGACACCGTGGACTTCCCGGTGCTGATGTCGAATGCCGATGTCACGCAGGAGCCGCTGTTGGCCGACAAGCTGCCCAAGTCGACCATCATCGAGCGCGGCGGCGAGCGCCTGGGCCTGATCGGCCTGACGCCTGAGGACACCGACGAGCTGGCCAGTCCCGGCAAGAACGTGTCGTTCAGCGATCCGATCGAGGCGGTGAAAGGCGAGGTTGCCAGGCTGGAGGCCGAAGGCATCAACAAGATCATCGTGCTGAGCCATTCCGGCTTTGGTGTGGATCAGGCGGTGGCCGCTGCCGTGCCGCAGGTCGACATCATCGTGGGCGGTCACGACAACACCTATCTTTCGAACGTCTCGGATCGCGCCAAGGGACCCTATCCGACCATGGTCGGCACCACGGCGATCGTGCAGGCCTATGCCTATGGCAAATTCCTGGGTGAGCTGAACGTGACCTTTGACGACAACGGCGTCATCACCGAGGCCGTGGGCGAGCCGATCACGTTGGACGGCACCGTGGCCGAAGATGGCGAGACGGTGGCTCGTGTGAAGGAACTGGCCGTGCCGCTGGACGAGATCCGGAACAAGGTTGTGGCCAGCGCAGCGGCGTCGATTGAAGGCGACCGCGCGGTCTGCCGTGTTGAGGAATGCGAGATGGGCAACCTGGTGGCGGACGCGATGCTGGATCGGGTCAAGGACCAAGGTATTACCGTCTCGATTGCGAACTCGGGCGGGTTGCGCGCCTCGATTGATGCGGGGGACGTGACCATGGGCGAGGTGCTGACAGTGCTGCCTTTCCAGAACACGCTGAGCACCTTTCAGGTGACGGGCGCGACGCTGCTGGACGCGCTGGAAAATGGCGTCAGCCAGGTCGAGGAGGTCAAGGGGCGCTTTCCGCAGGTCGCGGGGATGAAGTTCACCTGGGATCCGGGCGCCGAGGTCGGCAGTCGCATCGTCGAGGTGATGGTCGAGGCCGATGGCGGGTACGAGCCGCTGGACCCCGCCAAGGTTTACGGCGTGGTGTCGAACAACTTCATCCGCGGCGGTGGCGACGGCTACAAGATGTTCGTGGATGCCATGAACGCGTATGATTTCGGCCCCGACCTGGCGGATGTCACGGCCGAGTATCTGGCCAAGACGGGCCCCTACACGCCTTATGTCGCCGACCGGATCACCCGCAAGGAGTGAGCCGGGATCGTCCCGACCCGTGAGGTGACCCGGGGGCGGCGGGGACCGGCGATGCCGGCCCCCGCCGCCCCCGGGCCTTTTTAGCGCGCCGCCATTGCGGCGCTGCCTCCGGCGGGAGTATTTTTGAACGAAGAAGATGTACGCGGGCCGGGGCCCGTGGGGTGCCGGAGGATCGAATGTGCGGCCGATTTGCCCTGACGATGCCGACGGAGGCGATGGAGGAACTGTTCGAGGCCAGTGCCGTCGAGACGCTGCCTGCGGCTGAGGAACGCTACAATATCTGTCCGACCCAAACCATTCCGGTGGTCGTTGCGCATGACGGCGCGCGTCATATCGCGCCGATGCGGTGGGGGTTCCTTCCGAAGTGGTACAAGACGCCCAACGGCGGGCCACTGCTGATCAATGCGCGGTCCGAGACGATCCGCGAGAAACCGGCCTTTCGCGCCGCATTTCCCCGGCGGCGGTGCCTGATCCCGGCCAGCGGATTCTATGAATGGACGCATCGATTGGGGCGGGGCCAGGCGCCGTGGTACATCACCATGGCTGGTAATGCGCCGATGGCGATGGCGGCGATCTGGCAGGGCTGGACACCGCCTGAGGGGGGCGAGCGTGCGATCACATGCGCGATCGTCACCTGCGACGCGGGTGAGGATATTGCCGAGGTTCACCATCGGCAGCCTGTCTTTGTTGCCCCGGACGCGGTGGAGACCTGGCTGGAGGGAGATGCGGGCGCGGCTGGGGAGTTGATGGTGCCGTCGCCGGCAGGGGTGCTGCGCAGGCATCGGGTCTCGACCGAGGTCAACAGCATGAAGAACCAGGGGCCTGGGTTGATCGCGCCAATCGCCGAGTGAGGCGCCGAAGTCCTGCCGAGAGGATGGTGGACGGCATGGGGGCGATGGTTCGTGCCATCGTTTGAGAGCGGTGACATCTGCTCACACTTGAGCAGATTTCAAGTCTTTGAATTAAATACATAAAAGTATTAACGCTACCGTGAGCAGGGTCTGAGCAGGAGCACATCGCGCCCTTTTGGGGTGCGCAGTTGCGAGGCGCTGTTTCGCGCTCCGGAGTATTTTCAAACAGAAAGAAGGGCCCATTGAGAGAGAATTAAGGGCTCTCTTTGCTCGGACAAATACTCCTGCTGAGCCGGTCCTCCGCGAAGCGAGCAGAAACCGCGCGCCATGCCCGTGGAAAAGACGGTGCCCGGGCATCTGGTCACCGTGCTATCTCCGTGCAATCACCGAAGAATCACCCTGCTTGCGTCACTTTCGGCTGACATTGTGGCAGAGCGCAGGGGAAGCGTCGCTTCTTTGGTCTCAGCGAGTGGGTAAGGGGTAGCCCCTGCGTCTTCTACTGGTTCTGGGCGACCAGATATCCAACGGTTGCGGCGATCACGAGGCCGATCGCGGTCGCAATCGCAATCTTCCAGGCGGACCAGGGGCGCTCGCCCTGGACCGAGCCGGTGCGGCCATTCACCACGAATCGGTAGGTTTTGCCATTGTATTTGTAGGCGGCCAGCCAGACCGGCAGCAGGATGTGTTTAAACGTCAGGCGACCGACGGTCGTGTCCATATCATCGATGCGTTGCGCGTCGCCGCCGATGTCGAATTTCACGTCGCGCACAATGATCCGGTTCATGATCTGGCGGGCCTCGTCATAGCCTTCGTGCAACTCGACCTGATAGGCCTCGGCCCGAAACCCGGCGAGGTAGTGGGGCTGGTAGGGTTCGAGCCCGGACAGATCCCAGGGTGCCAGCGCATCCGTAAACCGCTTGGGCAGCGAGCGCGAGGCCAGCACCAGCACATCGTCAAAGGCCCGGGCGACCCGCCCCGAGGCGCGGGACCAACGGAGTTTGCGCACCCGTTCGGTGCGCATCTGGGACTTGCCGTTCACAGTCACCTTGCGCGTGCGCGTCTCAAAATAGGCATCCCCGCGCTGGCCGCGATAGGTGGTCGAGGTGTCGGCGTCATAGGTCCAGTAGGGAACATAGATCCCCTCCATCCGGCGACCCTTGCGGGCGTATTGCTGCAGACCGTTGGGGGCGAACCACAGCCGACCCAGCCAATTGGTCATCGCCTCGCGCGCGGCATCTTCGGACAAAGCAAAGGGCAGCACGGCGCGCGGCTTGATATGGCGGTGGGTTCCGGTGCCGGTGACGACCGGTGTGGCGCAGAACGGGCATTCGGCGGCGTGGGTATCGGGTTCAAACTCGACCTTGGCACCGCAATTGTTGCAGGAGAGGACGCGGGTTTCCTCGATCTCGGCCTCGGGCAGTTCGGCGTCGATCGCCTTGCGAAAGTCCAGCTCCTTGATCGCGGATGCCGCGGCCCAGGGCCCCGCGCCCTCGATCGTGTCCTCGTACCCGCAATGGTCGCACTGCATCCGGTCGGACCCGGGCAGGTAGCGCAGGTCCGAACCGCAGGTCGGGCAGGGGAAGCGGTGGTCTTCCGAGCGGGTCATCATCCGCCTCTCGCGCGGGTCATCTGCCAGCGGGCAACGGCGTCAGGAGGCCGGGGGCGGGGGCGGTGGCATCACTGTGAAAAGCTGTGCCAGCTCGGCGATGTCGCCCGCGCGCTGCCATCCGTCGAGACCTGGCGTCCAGACATGGGTATCGCGGGTCAGGTTGCCGTCAGCGGCCATCTTGCCCATGTCGGCACGGCTGAACGGGCCCGACGTCTGGCCATCTGCAGCAGTGTGCCAGACCTTTTCGACCGGTGGCGGGGGCGGGGGTGCGGCGGTGGCCTGCGGGGCGGGCTGTCCCCAGGGGCCCTGAGCGCCCATCATCTGCCCCGCCATGGCCATGCCCATGCCCGCGCCCAGGCCCGCGGCCATCCCGCCCCCGGCGGGGTTTGAGGCGGCTTCAGTCATGGCTTCGGCGGCCGAGAAGTGGGTGTACTGGCCCAGATCGCCGACGATCCCCATCGAGGTGCGCTTGTCCATCGCCTTTTCGACCGCTTCGGGCAGAGAGATGTTCTCGATGAAGAAAGCGGGCATCGTGATCCCGTATTCCGCAAGCTGGGGCGAAACCTTGGCGGCGATCAGCTTGCCCAACTCGCCCAGATTGGCGGCCATGTCGAGCACCGGAATGCCGCTGGCCGCGATGGTCTGGCTGAATTTCGAGACGATGATATTGCGGATCTGATAGCTGATCTCGTCGGTGGTAAACTCGCCATCCGTGCCCACGATCTCGCGCAGGAAAAGGCCCGGGTCGGTGATCCGGATCGTGTAGGTGCCAAAGGCACGGATGCGCACCGGGCCAAATTCCGGATCGCGGCACATGACCGGGTTCTTGGTGCCCCATTTGAGGTCCTGGAATCGGGTGGTGTT
>CAYWND010000050.1:0-10649 GCA_964459085.1 uncultured Oceanibium sp.
GGATGGTCACAGTTTCGCCTCCCAATCGGACGTCCTGGCTGCCTGATCCCACCATGCCGTGGAACCGCAAAAAGTTCATGGGTGGCGAGCCCAGAAACTCCGCCACGAATATCGTTGCGGGCCAGTCGTAGATGTCCTGCGGGATGCCGAACTGTTCGACAACACCGTGGTTCATGACAACGATCTTGTCGCCCATCTGCATCGCTTCGAGTTGATCGTGGGTGACATAGACCGTGGTGGCGCCCATGCGATCGTGGAGCGCGCGCAATTCTTCCGCCATATGTTCACGGAACTCCGCGTCCAACGCGCCCAACGGTTCGTCCATGAAAAACGCCTTCGGTTCCCGTACGATGGCGCGTCCAAGTGCGACGCGCTGACGGTCGCCGCCGGATAGCCCGCCGACGGGCTTGCCCAGTATGTCCGTGATGCCCAGGATCTGTGCGACCTCGTCGACCCGGCGGCGCGTTTCGGCACGCGAGAACCCTTGGCTGCGCAGGGGATAGCTGATGTTCTTTTCCACGTTCATATGCGGATACAACGCGAACATCTGGAAGACGAAGGCGATGTCACGTTGGCTGGCTGGTTTTTGGCCGACTTCCGCGCCATCAATGTAGATCTGGCCGCTTGTCGGCAGCTCCAGCCCCGCCATCATTCGCAACGTGGTTGTCTTGCCGCAGCCGGACGGCCCCAGCAACATGAAGAACTCGGTGAAGCTGGACGATCTGACCGCCGTGAAGGCCCCGAAATCCTTGCGGACGTTTTCTATCCTGATCTGGGCCATGGCTTAGTCCGGAAAGTGGCTGACGATGATGAACATCACCGTGCCGACCAAAGTAACGACAAACGAGTAGGTATAGAGCCCCAGCAGAAACGGCTGCATCAGCATCGCGACACCTGTCGCGATCAATGCGGATGCGACCATTTCCCAAGGGCCGCGGCGCAGCCGGATCAATCCGTTCAGGAACTGGGTCATTTCCGCACCGCCCCGAATGTAATGCCGCGCAGCAAATGCCTGCGCAACAGGATCGTGAACACCATGACCGGGACAAGAAAAATCGTGGCGCCTGCGGCCACGGCGGGCCAGTCCTTGCCCCCTACCCCGATGATGGTGGGAATGAAGGGCGGTGCGGTCTGGGCCGTTCCGGAAGTCAAAAGAACCGCGAAGGCGTACTCGTTCCAGGCAAATATCAGGCAGAAGATCGTGGTCGATGCGATACCGGTCGCCGCCTGAGGCAAGACCACTTTGTAGAATGCCTGGAACCTCGTATAGCCGTCGATCAGCGCCGCCTCCTCGTACTCGGTCGGGATCTCGTCGATAAATCCCTTCAGCAGCCAGACCGACAAGGAAAGGTTTACGGCCGTGTAGAGCAATATCATCCCAAGATGCGTATCGCTTAGCCCAAGATTGCGGAACATCAGAAAGATCGGAATGGCCACCGCGATCGGCGGCATCATCCGCGTCGAGAGAATAAAGAACAACAGATCGTCCTTGAGCGGTACGCGGAACCGCGAGAAAGCATAGGCTGCCGCGGTTCCAAGCAACATGCAAAGCGCGGTCGAACCGAAGCCGATGATGACCGAGTTCAGAAACCGCTCGCCATAGCGCGAAGGCCCGGCGATGATCTGCCCCTGGTCCCGGACAATGCGTTCGTACCAGGATTGCGGGTCCGGCAGCGCGGCAAGATCGCCTTCGCTGATCCGGGTCCGGGTGGTGAACAGGTTCACATAGCCTTCCAGCGTCGGCTGGAACACCACCTTCGGCGGGTAGGCGATGGAATCTTCGGGCGACTTGAACCCGGTCGCAATGATCCAGACAAGCGGCAGGATCGTGATCAACGCATAAAGGACGACAGCCGTTCCTGCCAGCCACTTGGTCCGCGTCGATGGTTCTGTCACGGAAAAGCTCATCGATCTTTGACCTTGTTGAGCGCCTTCACGTAGATCGAGGCCAGACCGAACACGGTCACGAAAAGGATCACGGCGTAGGCCGATGACTTGCCGGTGCGCCACTTCTCGAACGCCTCGCGTTTGAGGTCGATCGACGTTAGCGTTGTCGTATTTCCCGGACCGCCTCCGGTAAGCTGAACGACAAGATCGAACATCTTAAAGTTCTCGATTCCGCGGAACAGGACCGCCAGCATCAAAAACGGCAATACCAGCGGAACGGTGATCGTCCAGAACTGCCGCCACTTGCTGGCACGGTCGCATTCTGCCGCCTCGTAGATCGAGTCCGGGATTGACCTTAGCCCGGCCAGGCATATGAGCATCACAAACGGCGTCCACATCCAGGTGTCCGCAATCACGATCGCCCAGGGCGCGAGGTGGACGTCCCCGATCATCGAAAAGCTCGCCGGGTCCGCCCCGGTGAAGAAGGCGACCACGTAGTTAAAAAGCCCGATTTGCGGTTGATACAGAAACGTCCAAAAGTTGCCGACCACCGCGGGCGACAGCATCATTGGAAAGACGATGATCGTCGTCCAGAGGTCATTGCCCCGGAACTTTTTGTTGATCAGATAGGCCAGCGTGAAGCCGATCAAGACTTGCAGCACGATAGTCCAGATCAGAAAGTGCGCGGTTGCCTGCATGGTCATCCAGACGTCGCTGTCGGTCAGAATCCGCTCGTAGTTCTTCAGACCGACCCACTCGACCTCGCGGTTGGGGCGATTGACGCGATAGTTGGTAAAGCTCAGCCGGATCGTCCAGATCAGCGGAAAAATGTTGACCGCCAGCAGCAGAGCGATCGTCGGCGCCACAAATATCCAGGCGATTGTGCGGTCCGAAAGGCCCCGGATCTTCCGGGCGATCGGTTCGGGCGTCGCCTGCGCCACCTTGCTGATGGATGCCTTTGACATGCCGGTGTCCTCGAGCGCGAAGAGAAGGGGAGCATGGCCCCAAGTCGGTGCGCTTTGACGTCCAGTTGGATTTATGCGCCGGGCGTGTTCACGCGACCCGCCCGGCACGCTGGCCGGCGGCCCCGAGGGCCGACCGGCCGGATTGTCGGTCTAGAGCTTGCCTTCGTCTTCGAAGACTTCCACCCAGTCTTCGACCAGCTTGTCCAGCGCTTCCTGAGCGGTCCCATCACCAGCGATAACATAGTTGTGGACCCGGTCCTGCATAGACAGCAACAGATCGGCATAGGCGGGCTCGGCCCAAAAATCCTTCACGATCGCCATCGAGTCGAGGAAGGTCTGTGCATAGGGCTGGCTGGTGGCAAAGGACGGGTCTTCGACCACCGCACGCAGTGCCGAGTATCCCCCCGCCTGCCACCAGGCCTGCTGGACCGAGGGCTGTGCAAACCACTTGATATACTCAAGGGCCGCGTCCTTTTTTAATGATGCGGCGACCACCGAGATGCCCTGCCCGCCAAGCTGCGCGAAATGGCCACCTGGGCCCGGTGGATTCGGGAAATAGCCGGACTTTCCACCGCCGACGTTGGGGTCGGCTTCGACACCCGGCCAGATGAACGCAAAATTCATCTGCAAAGCAACCTGGCCGGATTTGTAGGCGTCGATGTTCTCGCCCATGTACCAGTTTGACGATCCAGGTGGTGTGGCCGTGTCATAGAGCTCTTTGTAGAACTCCAGACCGGCTGCCGCGCTGGCCGAATTTACAAAACCGTCCAGTTCGTAGGGCGACGCCGGGTTTCCATATTCGAAGCCGTAATTGTAGAGCGCGTTGGTTACGCCCATGGTGATCCCCTCGGACCCGCGCTCGGTATAGATTGCAGCGCCGTAGACGGTGTTTCCGTCGATCTCGCGGCCTTGGAAAAACTGTGCGATGTCCTTCAATTCATCCAGCGAGGCCGGAACACCAAGATCGCGGCCGTATTTTTCCTTGAATTCGGCTTGCAGTTCGGGGCGTTCGAACCAATCCTTCCGATAGGTCCAGCCGACGACGTCTCCGAACGCTGGCAAGGCCCAGTAGTTTGGCGTGTTCTTTGGCCATTCCGCATAGCCCGTCACGGTCGCCGGGATGAAATCGGCCATATCGATGCCCTCTTGGGCAAAGAAATCGTTCAGTTTTATGTATTGGCCGTTCTCGGCAGCGCCACCGATCCACTGACTGTCGCCAATCAGCAGATCACAAAGTTGGCCGCCCGAGTTCAGTTCGTTGAGCATGCGATCCGCAAAGTTGGGCCACGGGACGAATTCGAAGCTCATGTTGTGCCCGGATTGTTCCTCGAACTCTTTGCTGAGCTCTACCAGCGCGTTGGCCGGATCCCATGCCGCCCAGCAAAGCGTCAGATCCTCTGCAGTCGCAAGCGATCCGGATGACAAAAGCGCTGCCAACGCGGCAGAGCAGGTCAGTGTCGTCTTCATATCGAAGCTCCTCCCAGTTTGTTTCGCGGTCCGTCGCCGCGAATCAGCGATAGCTCCTATTATTTGAGGCACGTGTCTCAAATCAACACAAAATTGAGGCACGTGTCTCAGATCAGTTGCGAATGGCCGGAAAATAGGCGATGAAGACCCTCAGCCAACCAACGAAAACGTTCGCCCAGGATCGCAAGTGCGCCCGACAACAAAGGATCTTGCCAAACACGCAGGCGTCAGCCGCGCCACAGTGGATCGTGTGCTGAACGAGCGACCAGGCGTGCACAGAAAAACGATCGCAGCTGTGAACGCCGCGATCAAAGAACTTGGGTTTGAACGCAATCTTTCGGCGGCCAACCTGGCCAAGAGCCGGGTTTATCGATTCCGGTTCCTGCTACCGCGGACGGGCGGCGAGTTTCTAGACGTGTTGATCGAGCAAATCAGGGAACTGCGCAAGGCTGTGCGCGGCGACAATATCGAGCTTGATTACCGGTGCGTGCTGGATCGCGATCCGCACCAGGTTGTCCGGACCCTGGCGCCAATCAACCTCAAGAAGTTCGACGGGGTTGCGATCATGGCCCCTGAGAGCCCGCAGGTTCGCGATGCCACGCACCGGCTGCATGAACGTGGGGTTCAGGTCGTCCAGCTTCTGAGCGGACAATCAGGCGACCGACCATTCGACGTTGTCGGCAGCGATAACCGCGCGGCAGGCGCAACCGCGGCAAGGATCCTGGGAAGCTTTACCAAGGCCGTCAGCGGCAGGGTCATGGTTGTCACGGACACGATGAAGTCGCTCGATAGCGCCGAGCGGCGGAACGGGTTCGACCACACCATCCAAATGCGGTTTCCCGGCTTGCACGCCTTGCCCACGCTGGAGACCCATGGCGACGACGAGCGTACGCAGCAGATCATTCGCCGTATGGTCCAGACCTATGACACTCTGATCGGAGTCTATGTCATGAGCTCGGAAGCGGCAGCGACACTGCGGGTGCTCAGCGCTTGTTGCGACCCGACAAAGCTGACTATCGTGGCGCATGAACGAACGCCGACTACGGTCGAACTGCTTCAGAACGATACGGTGGACGCGCTGATCGTACAGAATCCGGGCCACGTGATCCGCAGCGCGGTCCGATTGCTGAAAGCGAGAAGCGATACACGAGCGCCGCTGCAGTCTCAGGAAACCATTCGGATCGAGATTCTGCTGCAGGAAAACTTGTTCGGGTGACTGCTGATTGTCGGTCAGTCCCGGCTGCAGAACCGGTAATACAGTACCTCGATAATGCGCAGGGCCGTCGGATCGGCAATCGAATATAGGATCCGCCGACCGTCGCGCCGCGACTTTACAATGCCTTCGTCCTTGAGCCGCGTCAGATGCTGCGAGACGGCCGATTGGCTGGCGCCGACCTGCGCCTCGATCGCAGCCACCTGCATCTCGCCATCCAGCAACGTGCACAGGACCTTTAGCCGGTCAGCGTGCGACAGCGATTTCAGGAAACGGGCGGCTTGAGACGGCGCGTCATCACTGAACGCGGTCAAGGACTCCTTCGTAAGGGTCGTCTGGTGATGCATTGGACGGTTTCCGCTTCTGGTTGCCGGATCATATGGGTGCGCGGACATAATATTCAACTTGTATAATATTTCAGGCGACACGGCTTGACATATTATGTTTATATAATATTTCAGAGCGAGACCTCTGGAGAGACCCAATGAAGCCCAAAGTCACCGCGTTTTTTGACGAGCTCACGCACACCGCATCCTTCGTCGTCAGCGATCCCGAAACGCAGCGATGCGCCGTTGTCGACTCTGTACTGGACTTTGATTATGCGTCCGGCCGGACCGAATTTCGGTCTGCTGACAGGATTGTCGCCCACATCCGCGACAACGACCTGACCGTCGACTGGATTCTGGAAACCCATGTCCATGCCGATCACTTAAGCGCCGCGCCTTATCTGCAGCAGAAATTAGGGGGCAAGATCGGTATCGGAAAAGATATAACGATCGTGCAGGACACATTCGGCAAGGTGTTCAATGCCGGCACCGAGTTTCAGCGGGATGGCAGTCAATTTGATCGACTATTTGTCGACGGCGACACGTTCTCGATTGGCAACATGCGGGCGTCGGTCCTGCACACACCCGGCCATACACCCGCCTGCCTGACCTACCTTATCGAGGACGCGGCCTTTGTGGGTGACACATTGTTCATGCCCGATTTCGGCACCGCGCGCGCGGACTTTCCCGGTGGATCGGCCGAGGCACTCTATGCCTCGATCCAGAAGCTGTTCGCGCTGCCCGACGACACCCGCGTATTCGTCGGCCATGACTACAAGGCCCCTGGCCGAGATGAATACGCTTGGGAAACGACAATCGGCGAACAAAAGGCGCGGAACAAGCATGTTGGCGCAGCGCGGAACAAGGCAGAGTTCGTTGCAATTCGCAACGCCCGCGATGCAGAACTGGCCATGCCGCAACTGATCATACCGTCTTTGCAAGTGAACATGCGCGCCGGCCAGTTGCCGCCCGCCGAGGACGACGGCAACATCTATCTGAAAGTTCCCGTGAACAGGTTGTGAAACAATGATCGAGCAAAGCTACATCTACGGCCTGATCGGGGGCCTTTTCATCGGCACAGCCGCCGCCCTGTACTTGTTGGGGAACGGTCGCGTTATGGGCGCCAGTGGGATCATTGGCGGTCTGGTTGACGGTTCGGCAAGATCGCAGTGGCGGGAACGTCTGCTGTTCATCGCGGGGCTTGTTGGGGCGCCGTGGCTAGCGCTGTTACTGCTGGGGCAGACGGCCGATACGCAGGTCACATCCAACCCCTCGGTCTTGGTGATTGCAGGCCTGATGGTCGGCTTTGGCGCGCGTGTCGCCAACGGATGCACCAGTGGCCACGGCGTCTGTGGTATTTCGCGACTGTCGCTAAGAGGGCTTGTTGCCACAGCCCTGTACCTGCTCGCTGGCGGGGTCAGCGTCCTGGTGTTCAAGCACATTCTGGGAGTGATCTGATGCGCGGAGTAGTTGCTTTTACCAGCGGAAGCCTTTTTGGTCTGGGCCTGCTGATCTCGGGAATGGTTGACACGACGAAAGTTCAGGGCTGGCTGGACGTCTTCGGTGACTGGGATCCGACGCTTGCCTTCGTTCTGGGCGGTGCGATCGTCCCGATGGCCGTTGCATGGCGCATCGCCGAGCGGCGCGCATCGCCGCTGGTTGGCGGGTCATTTCCCGCGCCGCCTGCGCGGCGAATTACCCCGGAACTTGCGGTCGGATCGATGATTTTCGGCGCGGGCTGGGGCCTTGCCGGGCTTTGTCCAGGCCCGTCGTTTGCCTCGCTGTCCTTCGGTGGCTGGGAGGGCGGATTGTTTGCGGCCGCGATGGTTCTTGGAATGGTGATTGCGAAACCGTCCCTTCGCGCGCGCCTACTTGCGACCTGACGTCTGGGGTGCGGATAAATCCAGGCCGATTCAAAGTATACCAAAGGTCGCGGCGTTCGCACCGCGCAGGCCTTAAAACACCAGGTTCATGACCAGCAGGGACACGACAAGAAACAGGATCGTCATGATGCCACCGCTTTTGATAAAGTCGGTGACCCTGTAGCCTGCGGGACCCATGATAAGCGCGTTGACCTGATGCGTCGGAATCAGAAAAGAATTCGATGTCGAGATCGCGACGGTCAGGGCAAAGATCTCGGGATCGCCCCCCGCCGCGACCGCGATCGACACCGCCAGCGGGACCAGCAAAACCGTTGCCCCGACATTTGACATGATCAGCGTGAAGACCGTCGCCAGAATGGCAAGGCCCGCCTGCAGGGACCACACCGGCCAGCCGTCCAGGATCACCAGGATTTCCTGCGCGATCCAGGCCGCCGTGCCGGATGTCTGAACCGCCTGACCCAGGGGGATCAGGCTGGCCAGCAAGAAGACCGTACTCCAACTGACAGCCTTGTAGGCGTCGTCGATGTCCAGCACGCCGGTCAGGATCATGCCCGCAGCCCCGGTCAGCAGGCACAGCGACAGGCGCAGGTCTGTCAGCAGGATCAGAGAGAGCGCGACCAGAAAGAAAAACAGCGCCCAGCCGACCTTTTTGGGGCGCAACTCTTCCTGCGGATAGTCGGTGGTGACGACAACGAAGTCGCGATTGCGGCCAAGGCGGGTCAGCGCCTCCCATGTCGTCAGGATGACCAGCGTGTCACCTGCACGAAACGGCACCTCGGCGATCTGGGTGGGTTCGTGATCTTCTGTCGACACCAGGCTCAACGTCTCTTCCCCGCGATGGATTGCCAGCATGCTGGCGCCGTAGGTGGTGCGAAAGATGACGTCATGTGCGCACTTCCCGATCAGGGACGACCCCGGCGGGATCACGACTTCGGCCACGCCGGATTTCGTGGGCGCGTAATCCTCGGCAAAGACATCCAGCTTGGGATGCAAGATAAAGCCCGCGTCCTGGGCCATATGGCGGACCTCTTTCTCGCGGCCCAGGACGGCCAGCCTGCAGGGTGGCGTGATCTTGGTCTGGATGACGGGCGCGAACCACGTCTTACCCTGATAGGCGCTGCCGATGATGTAGACGTGATAGCGCTGGATCACGTCGTCAAAGGACTGACCGGCGACCGAATGACCTTTGGGGATCGTGATCTCGAAGATGTCGGTTTTCAGCCCGTAGATGTTCTTGAGGTATTGTTTCATCGGCTGGCCGCTGGTGGCATCGCCGTCCTTTTGCTGGCCGGGCAGAACCCATCGCCCGAAGATCATGAAGTAGAGAATGCCGGTTGCGACCAGGGCCACGCCAACCGGTGTGACCGAGAACAGGCCGAAGGTGTCCATCTGCGCCGCGTCAGGCAGGGTCCGGTTTGCCGCCAGGATCAGATCGTTCAGCAGGATCAGCGGCGACGACCCGACCATCGTCAGCGTCCCGCCCAGGATCGCGCAAAACCCCATGGGCATCAGAAGGCGGCTAAGCGGCAGTTCGGTGCGCACCGAGATGCGGCTGACCACTGGCAGAAACAGTGCGGCGGCGCCGACATTCTGCATGAAGGACGAGATGACACCGACGGTACCCGAGAAGATCGGGACCACACGCGCCTCGGAACTGCCGCCGTGTTGCAGGATCAGCGCGGCGACCTTGCTCATCAACCCGGTCTTGTCCAGCCCTGCCCCGATAATCATAACCGCAATGATCGAAACCACGGCGTTCGAGGCCAGACCATCGAAAAGGTGGCTGACATCGGCAAGCGACTGCAGCCCCGGCACCTGGCTGAGCAGACCCAGGATCACCATGACCAGGATGGCGGCGAAATCGATGCGCACGACCTCGGACACGAACAGGACGACGGTAAAGGCCAGCAGGCCCAGGACAACCATCATGGGAAAGGTCAGCGTGATGGCGTCCAAGACGTGTCCCCCGGTATGCGCTGTCGGCGATACATGGGCAGCCCGCCGCAGGTTTGTTCTTGTCTCCAAAACCCCCGCGATTTCGGGGCCATGGGTGCTGCCTGCGGCCAGCATACAGGCATTTGAACAGTATGAGACCCCTTTTGACGGATAGGCACCGGTCGCGACTGGTATATTCTTGCACAGAGGGTCGGGTTTCGGTGGCCAGAAGGCAAAGTGCGCCATACGATTTGCCGGTGAATTCGATCCATCAAGGTCCCCAGATGCCCGACAACGACGGAACCCAGATACCCCGGCAGATGATGGCCGTGGTGACCACCGGAAACGGGGGCTATGACAAGCTGGAGTATCGCGCTGTTGATGTCCCCGCCCCCGGACCCGGCGAGGTTTTGGTCAAGGTGCTTGCCGCAGGCGTCAACAACACCGAGATCAACACCCGCCTGGGATGGTATTCGTCCAGCGTAACAACCGACACCGACGCGACCGCGGACGCGCAGGAAACCCAGGCAGAGCACAAGGCGGACGGCGGATGGAACGCGGCCACGCCGTTTCCGCTGATCCAGGGCACCGACTGCTGTGGCCGTGTGGTTCTGGGCGGAGACGGGGCACCGGCGCATCTGATGGGACAACGCGTGCTGGTGCGCGCCTGCATGCGTCCCAACGGGTTCGAGGATGTGGAGAACATATGGATGGCCTCGGACTTTGACGGGGCATTTGCCGAGTACGTAAAGGTGCCGGCCAGCGAGGTGTTTGCGGTCGATTGCAAGTGGTCGGACCAGGAACTGGCAACCATTCCATGCGCCTATGGCACAGCCGAGAACATGCTGCATCGCGCCAGTGTGGGCGACCGGGACACCGTGCTTGTCGCCGGCGCGTCGGGCGGGGTCGGGTCGGCCGCGGTGCAATTGGCCAAACGGCGCGGCGCGCGTGTGATTGCGCTGGCGTCAGAAGC